>CAZQXF010000232.1:1313-4711 GCA_964596975.1 uncultured Thiotrichales bacterium
GGGACTACAGCGACGTCCTGCCAACGACGAACGCCGCCGTGGACTTTTCCACTACTGACTAACCCGCTACGTCGCTGTGTTTCCCTCTGCTATCGGCCAGCAGGGTATGCACCAGATCCCATAAAATGTGGTAGCAGGCCACATGCACTTCCTGCACGCGGTGAATGGAATCACTTTCCACCACCAAGCAGTGATCGACCAAGCCACTGGATTTCATTTCTCCACCATTTCCGCCCGCAAGGCCCAGCGTCGTCATGCCCAGCTCTTTTGCCTTGGCAAAGGCAGCGAGGATATTGTCGGAATTACCACTGGTGGAAAAGCCGATCAATCCGTCGCCTTTTTTCCCATGTGCCGATAACTGGCGCACAAAAACATGCGCATAGCCAATATCGTTGGCAACAGCGGAAACAAATGCGCTATCGGCCAGCAGATTCATTGCGGGCAGCGCCGGGCGCCCCGTTGTGACCGGATGCTGGAATTCCACCGCGAAATGGGCCGCATCACAGGATGAACCACCGTTGCCAATGGAAAACATTTTCCCACCCTGCTGATAAACGCTGGCAATGGCACGGGCCGCTTCCAATAGCGCCGAGGCATTGGCAGCAAAGAAGCGTTTTTTTGCCGCAATGCTCTCGGCTGATTTACGTTCAATGGACGTCAGCAATGCCGCCGTCTCTTGCTCGGCATCCTTTGCCGTACCGGAAAGAAATGGATATAGGGCATCGAGCCTGGCGTTATTGTCGTCATCGGCACTCATGCACCGGCACCCTCGCGCATCGCTGATAACTCTTGCTGTACCTCACCAAGCTCTTCGAGGATGCGCAGTGTTCTGGCGGCTTCCTCTTCATCGATTCGACTCATCGCAAAGCCGACATGCACCAGTACCCAGTCGCCCACACAGGCCTCCGGTGGATGGTCGTCGCTGACGATGCAGGCAATATTGATTTCCCGCAGCACGCCGGAAACATTGACTTTGGCCATGAGCATGTCGGGATTGGTGATTTCTGTAATCTGTCCTGGGATTCCCAAACACATGATTTGCTCCTGATTTTCGTTTGCGGCTACTGCAACGCAGCCGTTTGTAGTCTCGCTGCGCCGACTGCCGCCTGGCCCAACGCCAACCCGCCGTCGTTTGGTGGTACAAGCCGGTGCGTCAACACTTCTAGTTGCGTATCAAAGCCCGCTACGACGGCATCGAACAAGGTTCGGTTCTGAAAAACGCCGCCACTCAATACCACTTTGTCTATGCTGTACTGACGCACTAATCGCGATCCCATTTCCACCAGCGCCGCAGCAAAGCCATGATGGAAGCGATGGGAAACAATTTCCAGCGAAACTCCCCGTCGAAGGTCTTCGAGCAGTTGCTGCCACATCGGCGCCGGGTCGATCACTGGCATGCTGCCGCTCTCCTCGCTGGCAAACGTATAGGGTGAATCATCATTCACCTCCACCTGCAACGCTTCCAGCTCGATCGCGGCCTGACCTTCATACTGAATCTCATCCGCACATATCCCCAGCGCCGCCGCCACTGCGTCGAACAATCGGCCAGTGGAGGAGGCTGATGGACTGTTGATTTCGCGTTCCAGCATCGCGTCGAGCGTCGCCAGCGGCTTGGCGCTGAGATAGGCCGCAAGCGGCAGGTCAGATGTCAGCGCGGTATCGAGCAGGCCGTTGATTTTCAGCTGCGCCCACAGATTTCGCCACGGCTCACGCATGGCCTTGTCACCACCGGGCAGTGGGGTCGCCCGCAAACTCGCCAAACGGCTTGCCTGGCGATAGTCGCTCAATAAAAACTCGCCGCCCCATATTGCGCCATCATCACCATACCCCAAACCATCCAGGACGATGCCAAGCACCGGCGTTGTATTGAGCGGCACGCCATTTTCTGCCAGGC
The DNA here is from genome assembly GCA_964596975.1 of uncultured Thiotrichales bacterium. GTDB lineage: Bacteria > Pseudomonadota > Gammaproteobacteria > UWMA-0217 > UWMA-0217 > JALSHZ01. The sequence goes on from CAZQXF010000232.1 coordinate 3,208, forward strand.
AGGCGGCAACATGTGCGTGATGGTGCTGCACCTCGATCAGCGCCAGGTTATTTTCACTGGCGCGTTCGTCGCCCAACCGGCTCGATAGATAATCAGGATGGCGATCGACGACGACAGCCTGGGGGCGATGCTGATATAGCCGGGAAAACAAATCGAGATTTTTGCGGTAATCCTCGCCGGTCGCGAAATTACTCAAGTCACCCATGTGCTGGGACAAAATGGCCTGGCCGTTTTTGACCAGACAAAACGTATTCTTCAGTTCACCCCCCATCGCCAGCAGCTCGATGTCCGCGGAGAATCCCGCTGGCATCGCGACCGGCTCGGGTGCATAGCCCCGGGCACGGCGCAGCATTCGTAGCGTACCGCCCATGGTTCTGATCACCGAATCATCGATGCGATTGGCGATATCCCGATCATGCAGCAGAAACGCATCGGCAATGCCCTGGAGCCTCGTGCGGGCGTCATTGTTGTCGATGCACTGCGGTTCACTGCTGAGATTGCCGGAGGTCAATACGATCGGGTGGTCGAGTTCCGCAAGCAGCAGATGATGCAAGGGCGAATAGGGCAGCATAAAACCGAGGTTCCCCTGACCCGGCGCCAATGGGCATGCCTCCTGCCGACTGCTGTCACAGCGTGGCAGTAAAACAACGGGCGCCGCGGGCGACTGCAATGCCGCCGCTTCATCGGGGCTGAGCTTGCACCACTGCCGAATCTGTGCCACATCACGGGCCATCAGCGCCAAGGGTTTTGCCGGGCGTCGCTTGCGCAGCCGCAACGCCGCCACCGCATCAGCATTGGCGGCATCCACCGCCAAATGAAATCCGCCGATTCCCTTGATCGCGACAATCTCACCACGGCGAATACGCATCGCCGCCTGCTGCAACGCATCCTCACGCGCCGCGGTTCGCTCACCCTGCACTTCAAGCCAGACCATCGGGCCACAATCGGGGCAGGCATTGGGCTGGGCATGGAAACGCCGGTTGGCAGGATCGTCGTATTCCGCCGCACAGGCCGCGCACAAGGGGAAACTGGCCATCGTGGTATTGGCACGGTCGTAGGGTATGCCACGAACTATGCTCAAACGCGGACCACAGTGGGTACAATTGGTAAACGGATAGGCGAAACGCCGATTACCAGGGGTTGCCATATCGGCCAGGCAGGCATCGCAAGTGGCGGCATCGGCTGGCAACTGGGTGGAGACCAGCGAATCACGACTACTGGCAATCGAAAATGTATCGGGTATCCCGTCGGCGTCGAACAATTCGCGCTCGATAGCGGCAATCGACGCCAGCGGTGGACAGGAGGTGCGCAAGGTGGAAAGAAAGTTATCAATCTGTTCATCGCCACCATGAACCTCGATCAACACCCCCTCGCCATCATTGCAGACCTCACCAACCAGGCCTGCAGCACGCGCCAAACGCCAGACCAGCGGCCGAAACCCCACACCCTGCACCGTTCCGCGCACTCGGATACGTTCAGAAACCAATCGGGAATTCAGCTGGGG
>CAZQXF010000233.1:0-4711 GCA_964596975.1 uncultured Thiotrichales bacterium
CGACACCCTCCTCGGGGGAGAGGGTTGGCGAGAGGGGGCACACAAGCATGAAAGAACCTGGCGTTTGCGACAAACGCCAAGCAATCCAAGCAGCCCATTTTTTGAGGATGTCGCAAAAGCCGATCCTGGGAAGACTACGCCCCGTTACTCCTTCGATACCGGCGCACCCGAGGGATTGGTGAAGCGGTCATTGAGGGCCTGGACAAAGTCATCTGCCGATTCGCGAATAGTTGCCAGCTTCTTCCTCGCACCAGACGTCCAACCCACTGGACGCGTCGTGAATACCGAGTGGAAAAAACGGGTGTTCTTCTTGAACGCGTTGATGATCTCCGGAGCCGTTCCCGAGCGCTCCATCGAACGAACCAGGCGCTTCGCGTGCCACTTTCTGATCTTGAAGTGCCCCCAGACCAGACCCAGCAACAACAGCAAGACAACCACTCCCAAGCCCCACAGCGGCAAGCCGATTGCGGCGGCCATCGCTGCCGGATCCAGGCTGGCAAACATCCCCGCCATCAAACCAAACACGGCCAGCACAGCCAACAGAGAACCAAACACAATCAGATCGCTCATGAGCACGCTACGCCGCCATTTTTTCAGCATACTACCGACCTTGGGTATCCAGTGCTGCTCGATGACGTTCGCAGTGTTCTCTAGTGCGCCAATAATACGGTAAGCACGCTCCACGCCGACTTTCTCGATGCGCGCATAGATTTCTCCCAGATCACGGTCCCGCCGCCGCTCATAGCGCTCGCGCACTGTGTCATCTTCAATCGGCACCGCCGCCGAATCGCTGTAGCTACAGTAGAACGTGCCAGCCGTCATGCCCGTCTGCACAATCGCCTTTTGCCAGGCAGCGACGACCTCTTCGAGATTGTCTTCCCGCGCGGTCGTGTCGATCTGATTGAGCACAAAAACGAACTTGTTCGCATCGTTGCGCTCGATCGTTCCTTTGACCAGATGCTCCAGCGTATCCTGCATTGCGCCTGGTTCCGGATGGCGTGCGTCGAAGAACACCAGCACCAGATCCGACAAATCCACAATATGATCCGTGATGCGCAGAATCGTGTTGCGTTGCTCATCGGCATCGAAGCCCGGGGAATCGATCAGAATGCGTCCGCGCAGATGTTCTGAGTGACACGTCTTCAACTGCAAGTAACTGTCGATGCGCCCCCCTTCACCGGATGACACTTCCTCGATCTGCTCGCTGATCTGATAGAACGGAAAACGCGGGTCAGCGTCCAGCGCCAGCCCCGGCAAGACACGCACCTCATCATCACCAGAAAAGGTGAGTACTGTGAATTTATCGTCTACCGCCTGGTTGCCGGTGCGTTGCAGATCGAGCCCAACATAGTTGTTGATAAACGTGGACTTACCCGCTGAAAACGTGCCGAGCACCGACACCAGCGGCCACCACGAAATGTGATTGGCAAAAGACTCCGTCTTGTCGAGCAGCCCGGTGCGGTAGGCAACTTGATCCAGCTTTTCGAAATGACCTACCGTCTCAACCAGCAACGGATTCTCCCTTTCCAGATGAGTCTTGAGCTTGTCTATTCTCTTAGCGAGCGCTTGCGCAGGTTTTGCCATAACTTTGTACATCCCAATCTTGTAAGTAGGTAGCGGAGCCAGACCAGACCGCAACAAACGGCGCTGTCTGACGCTCTCCCAATTTGCGCACTATACCGGCCAGGCAATGGCTGTCCAACTGAGCCACATCACCTGAAACGAAACAGGGAGCGCAAGGCTCCCTGTTTCGCTGTCCATGACCATACAGCGGTCACTTAGCGCTGTGGCATTTTTCCCATCAGTGCCATCGCCTTGGGGCGATCATAGTTACCGATAAAGCGAATAAGCGGCATGACCTCATCGAACCGTTTCTGCTCGATCATCAGGTTCGCCGCTTTGTCATAGGCCTCGACCCCCTTGATCAGACTACCGCTTTGAATCAGCATGTTGCCATACTCGCCATACAGGTCGGCATTTTGCTCGTCCTTGGCGATCAATGCCTCATACATCGTTGTTGCACCGGCAAAATCCTTGTTCCAGAAGGCCTGACGCGCCATGGTAATCGTGACTTCCGCTACAGCGGCTTCAGCTGGCGCCGACTCTGCTGCTGGTGCTGGTGCGGCTGGAGCAGCAGCAGTGGCAGGCTTTTCAGACGTCGGCGCTGGCGCTTCGGCTTGTGCCTGCTCTGGCTTCTTGCGCTTGAAGAAGTCAAACAGGGATCCTTTTTCTTTCTCTTCTGCGACCTCGGCAGCTTTGTCTGCGGCCTCGGTTACAGGTTCGGCGACAGCGGCAGCCCCTTTCTCGACAGTATCAGCAACCGTGCCAGCGGCAGTCGCAGCCGCTCCCGCGACACCAGCGGCTACGTCAGCCGGGGCAGACGACTTGCCAGAGAACAGCTTGTTGAACAGACCACCAGACTCCTTTTTCTCCTCTGCTGCCGGCGCGGCCGCTTCTGTAGCTGGCGCAGCGGTTTCCTCAGCAACAGCAGCTGGTGCTTCGGCCTCGGCTGCAGGTGCTTCCACCGCAACTGTCTCGGACTCAACCGCCACTACCGGCGCTTCTGATTCTGCTGGCGCCGCGGCTGCGGGGGCTTCCTCAGTCTCGACTGCCGGCGCGGCCTGTTCTTCAACAACCACGACCTCTTCCACGACAGCGGTTTCAGCCTCTACCGCAGGCGCAGCCGCCTCGTGGCTGGCAGCTGCTTCGTGCGAAGCCTTGCCATCTTCGGTACCGAGCCAACGACCGAGATTACTGACATTGATGACCCCGTACACGGCAGTGATAATCAGCAGCGAGAGGATCGGATGACCCGTGATCCAGCGAAGAATTTTCATGTTGTCACCTCTACATTATTCATTGTTGAAACGTAACTCCTCAGTTCACCACTGAACTCAGGAGTTACCGCGCTATTTTCCTACCCATTGAGTAGTTACTTTAAAACTCAAGTTTCGGAGTTCATTTGGGTGGATGTTGGCACCATTGTCAGAACCATTGCTGCCTTCTTTGGCGGCCTCCCCCTTTTTCAAAGGGGGACTGAGGGGGATTTTCAGGGGCTTGCTGCCAACCCAAGGCCTTTCCAATCCCCCCTAACCCCCCTTTGCGAAAGGGGGGAACCGCTAAGCCTGCTTATCTGAACTCCAAAACTTGCGTTTGAAACTAGTCCCACATCGTTCGATTGCTGGAATCCTCACCAGTTGTTTTCACCACCAAACACACCATTTCGGCCAATACCTTGAACCAATCCCGCTTCATTCAATAAAAAGCGACGAAAACAGCACCATGGCCAATGCGTTCATCTCGATAGCAGCCTTGCTGCGTGGCTCAAGCTCGAATACGGCCAAGCCTTCACTGAAAGATCGCCTGAAGCCAGTACGCAGACCCAATCTGGCAACGACGACGCGAACATCGTCGAGCATTTTCAATGCTTCCTGGGTCTCACGTGTTTCGCGAATCGCCGGATTGGTATCTGACTTGTTCACGAACGCAAACACCTGGGGCTGCTTGCGTCCAGCCTTTTCCGACTCTTCCTTGACGATGCCGAGAAAACGCTGCGTCGACCAGACATCGGCCTGACTGGGCGGCACCGGCATGATGATTCGATCGGCCTTGCGAATCGCTTGGCGCAGGTCGTTCATCTTGGCCGTACCAACATCGACAATTGTCTGTACGCCTGGCTTGTTTTCGAGCAGGGAGACATCAGTATGCACGGGAACAAGGGGTTCGAATCCATCCTCTTCCCTGATTTCCATGACGTCGACCAGCGTCTGCTGCAGGTCAAGATCAAAGGTTTCGACATCGAAGCCATTGCTCGCCAGCCAAATGGCCAGATTGAAGCTGAGCGTGCTCTTTCCGGTTCCGCCCTTGAGTGTGCCAACGACTGTGATCATAGAATTTTCTGATACTTCTGGTTAGAGAATCGAACCCATCGCAGGGATTCTACCAGCCTTTTGCCGGACAGACAGTCATCGCGAGTCTATCAAAAGAACGGTGCAATGAATTGACTATTGTTAAATGGATAGAAATATCCCGGATAGAGACCTGGTGCAGGTGAATAGAGACCTGGTGGCGCATACCCCGGGGAATAGGGATTGACGCCGGGGGCCGGTACAGCCTGAGGATTGTAGTACTCTGGCAGCGTTGGCGTGACCGGGCTGACGGGAGCCAGCGGCGCCGTTTGGGGCACAACTTGCGCGGGCCCATAAACGGGCGACTGCAGGTAGCCGCTAGGCGGCAATTGATCGATGCGCTGCACCGGCCGGCTGCTCTCCGGCAAATAGGGGTTATAACCTTCAGGAGGAAACTCACCCACCCAGCCGGTAGTGTCTCTGCTATCGCCAAAATATTCCGCTGCACCCACCGACGACGCAACGGCTGCAAACGCGATGGCTGACACGAGAACGGCAGATATATTAACAGGCAACCGACACATTTCAGCTCTTCTTCAGCCGAATTCCTCTGCGGCCCGTCTTCCGCTTCGGTTTCACTGCTGGCGCGGCATCGTCATTCTTAACCGCTGGCGGCGTTGATCCCACTTTTTTCTTGGCGACGGCTTTCTTGCGAGTCGTCGCCTTTTTCTTCGGAGTGACCTTCTTCTTGACGCTCGAACGCCCGCCCTCGGGCTTCGATGCCGACTTTTCAACTGCCGACTTCTCAGCTGCGGCTTTCTCGGCTGCGGCTTTCTCGGCTGCGGCTTTCTCGGCTGCGGCTT
>CAZQXF010000234.1:0-4710 GCA_964596975.1 uncultured Thiotrichales bacterium
AAATCGAGAACATCAGCCTGTTTGATCCGCTGACGGGAGAGGTCTCGGCCAAGCTGCCGCGGGTGACAATCTACCCCAAAACGCACTACGTCACGCCGCGCGAAATCATGTTGAACGCTGTCGATCAGATCAAGGACGAACTGGCGGAACGTCTGAAGGTGCTGGAGGCGGAGCACAAGCTGGTCGAAGCGCAACGGCTGGCGCAGCGCACTCAGTTCGATATCGAGATGATCGTCGAACTGGGCTATTGCAACGGCATCGAAAACTATTCGCGCTATCTTTCCGGGCGAGCGCCGGGCGAGCCACCGCCCTGTCTGTTCGACTATTTGCCGAATGACGCCTTGCTGATCATCGACGAATCTCATGTCACCATTCCGCAGCTCGGTGCCATGTACAAGGGCGACCGCTCACGCAAGGAGACGCTGGTCAATTATGGTTTCAGGCTGCCGTCGGCGCTCGACAACCGGCCACTGCGTTTCGATGAGTTCGAAATGCTTGCGCCGCAGGCCATCTTCGTTTCTGCGACACCTGGCCCTTACGAAGCCGAACATGCCGCAGCCGTCGTCGAACAGGTAGTGCGCCCCACCGGGCTGGTCGATCCGGAGATCGAGATCCGTCCGGTCGATACGCAGGTTGACGATGTGTTGTCGGAAATCACCGAACGCGCTGCCCGGGATGAGCGGGTACTGGTGACGACGCTGACCAAGCGCATGGCAGAAGACCTCACCGAGTATCTGCAAGAGCACGGCGCGCGGGTGCGCTATCTGCATTCGGATATCGATACCGTGGAACGGGTCGAGATCATTCGCGATCTGCGCTTGGGCGAGTTTGATGTGCTGGTCGGTATCAACCTGTTGCGGGAAGGGCTGGACATGCCGGAAGTGTCGCTGGTCGCCATTCTTGATGCCGACAAGGAAGGGTTTCTGCGCTCTGATCGCTCGCTGATCCAGACCATCGGACGAGCCGCGCGCAACCTGCGTGGCAAGGCCATTCTCTATGCCGACCGGATCACCGGATCAATGCAGCGTGCCATCGACGAAACCAACCGCCGGCGGGAAAAACAGCTCGCCTTCAACAAGCAGCATGGCATCGTCCCCAAAGGCATCAGCAAGAAGGTGGCCGACATCCTGGAAGGGGCGCATGTGCCGATTCCCGGCAAGGCGCCTACGCGCAAGGTTGCCGAGAGCAGGGCGGCCTACGAAATCGTTGACCCTGCCGAAGCGGCGAAAAAGATCGCCCGGCTGGAAGAGCAGATGTATCGCCATGCCCGCGACCTGGAATTCGAGGAGGCGGCCAGACTGCGTGATGAGATTCATGAAATTCGGGCAGGTATGCTGCAGTGATGATACCTACTCCAAACTGAGGTTTGCGCCAGCTTTTCATGGTAGTAGCGTGATGTGCCGGGCGCAGTGTGAATTGACGCTGGGTATTTACACACTACTTCCGGTTTCATAGCGGTTCCTGTCTGATTAAACAAGGCGGGGCAACCGGAGAAAAGAACAAATGAAATTCGACAGGGAGGCGCTCGTCTCACCCAAATTACTCGCTGCTGGTGGGGTTCTACTGCTGTGCTTTGGCCTCGTTGTCTGGCTATACCTCAATACGCATAGTGTTGCCAGCGATATCATCGATCTACTGCAACAGCCGCCCGGGTCGCAAGATGGTTCGCGTTTGAATGAATTGATGGCGCAGCGCGATGCGGGGCATCGCATTTTGATGATCACTATGGGGATTTTTATGCTGCTGGTCATGGCTGTCTCGATCGCCGTATCCCAGAGCATCATTGGCCCGTTGCGGCGTACGATCGAGTATGCCGATGGGATTGCGAAGGGCAGATTGGGCGAGCGCGCGAGCTACTGGGCTTCGGGTGAAGTGGCGAACGTCCGTGACGCCGTCAGCGATATGCAGGAACAGCTCACCGGCGTCGTTGTCGAGGTTTCGGATGCGGCGCATCGAGTCGATGCCGGCACTGCAAACATCGAGCAGTCATCAGTTGCGTTGCACCGCCATTTCGACGAACAGGCCCACAGTCTCGAACGTGTTACCGGGAAGATGAAAAGCATTGCGGGTTCGATGCGAACCAAGGCGGAAGAATCGCTCAAGATTGATGGGCTGGTGCGTGAAACCCACGTCAGTATCAAAAGCGGTGGGGAGATCGTCAAGCAGACCGTTGCCGCGATGGCGGAGATTCACGATTCGAGCGCCGAGATCAAGGATATTGTCGGCATCATCGACGAGATTGCGTTTCAGACCAATCTGCTGGCGCTCAATGCGGCGGTTGAGGCTGCACGCTCGGGAGAACATGGCCGTGGCTTTGCCGTCGTCGCCAACGAGGTCAGGAATCTTGCCCAGCGCAGTGCCGAGGCAGCGAGTCAGATCAAGACACTGATCGAAGACAGTGTGGCCAAAGTACAGGAAGGCTCGCGGCTTGCCAGTGCATCGGGCGACACACTGGCCGAGATTCTGACACGATTCGATCAAGTCACCGAATGCGTCTCCAAATTGACACGGCAAACCGAAAAGGATGCCACTGAAGTCGATGCGATCATTACCGATGTCAATGATGTCGAACGCGTCATGTCGGCAGGACAAACACTGATCGAGAGTGTCGGTGCCAGTAGCCAAGGGTTGAAGCAGTCATCTTCCTACTTGAACAGCATTGTCGGTTATTTCAAGGTCAGCAACGATGCGGCGGCGCATAGCGCTGGGTTAGCACCTGCGCAGCGTGTCGTTTCCGCTCCGCTTGAAGATCGGCCAGCACGGCAGCCGCCGAATCGCCAACATCAGCGCGTGGCATAGGGTACTGCGAAAGCACAGAGAAAACGCGACAAGGCTGCCATTTTCGGCCGTTGTCCAGGATCTCCGTCTGAGGGTTGAGCAGGTCTCTTTTTATCGCATTCGACACTTGAAAAAATTCTGAAACGCACTATAGTGTCGCACCTGCTTTTGCAGCAGACCGCCGGCATAGCTCAGTTGGTAGAGCAACTGATTTGTAATCAGTGGGTCCCGAGTTCGACTCTTGGTGCCGGCACCATACAAAACAAAGGCCCGACGATTGTCGGGCCTTTTTGTTTCCGGCGGCGAAAACATTCGAGATATGGCCGCCCAAGCACCATTCAATGGTTTTCCCTTATCCCGATCTACACTCTGTGACAATCCAGATTCAATCACTTATGTAAACTGCTTGGACAACCACTATCCGCTACGCCACACCCGGAGGATCCAATGTTCAACAAACTTCTGCTCGCCCTATTCGTCCTGTTCATTGTTGCGTTACTTGGGTGGTGCAGCCCGCAATGCAGCCGCCAACCGCCGACGGCATCGATCGATAATGGTAGTTCGGCAAATGCCGATGGCAAGATGTCTGATGTAAGTGCATCAATCGGGAGCGGCGTGTCCATCAGCGATAAACTGTCAGGGTCTGCTGCGGACCAGGCCGCCAATACTGCGGCGGCGATCGTGGAAAAGGGCAGTCAAGCAGGCGCAGCGCTGGCCGGTGCGGTGGGTAGTGCAGGTGAAGCAGCTGCAACCGCTGCTGAGAAAGTTCATGACAGCCTGAAAGCAGGGGCAGAAGAGAATGAGGTCGAAGAGCCTGCCCCGCGTCCTGAGGATTTTGCTCCGCTTGACGATGGTAGTACGTCTCAGGGGACGAGTGAAGCGGCGACAGCCAGTGGCGCAGCGATGACCGCAGCACAGGGCAGCAGTACCGTTGATGAGCAACTTGGTGCTGTTCTGTCGGGCGCTGACGACAACAGTGGCACCGGCAGCATCGTGCTTGAAGGCGTTACTTTCCAGACCAACTCCGATGCGTTGACCAGCGAATCGATGGCCATACTCGATATCGTCGTGGCTGACCTCCAACGCAATGCAGCGACCGTTGTCGAAATCGCTGGTTACACCGACAACACCGGCGACCCGGCTTACAATGTGGCACTGTCGCAACGGCGGGCGCAGGCTGTGGTCGACTATCTCAGTAATGCTGGAGTCAGTGCCGACCGGCTGACAGCCAAGGGCTATGGTGGTGCGTCACCGGTAGCGGACAACGCCACCGCGGCGGGTCGGGCCAAGAACCGGCGTGTCGAGCTGCATGTGGTCAAATAGGGGTCTGGCACAAGACTCAAGTTTCGGAGTCCATTCTTGAGTTCATGGATTTGACCAATATCCTAACGGATGCCCGTCCGGTAGATTGGGCAAAGCGTAGCGTGCCCAACACCACTGGGAAATCCCAAAAATGCGGCGTCGTTGCCAGGGGATAGAATTCGTAGGGTGAGCGCCCTCAGGTGCTCACCGATATGCGTCAATGGTGCGCACGCTTGAATTCAGGGGCAGGATGTGCCGCGAACTCCGAAACTTGAGTATTAACTGACACATAGTAGCGCTTCCGGCTGCTTCCCCTTATGCGCGAGGGTGTCGCAAAAGCCCATCCGGGGCTTTGCGACACACGGAAAGGAAAAAGTGCGATTTTTCCTTTCCTTACAGATTCAACAACTTAGTCGTTGTTGAATCTGGCGGCACCTCCTTGTGCCGCGCGAGGGTGTCGTTTTGCGACACCCTCTGCGACACAGGGAAAGGAAAAGGCCGATTTTCCCTCATATCACAGCGTCAACAACGGCTGAATTGTTGATGCTGTGACAAAAAGTGGGAGCGATCTCATCACTCCCGCTCCACCTCTTCAAACACGATATTGTCGAAGCGCTGATCGGTGGGCCA
>CAZQXF010000235.1:0-4696 GCA_964596975.1 uncultured Thiotrichales bacterium
TGTCCTGACACCATTGCGCCAGTTGGGTGTTGGCTGCCCAGCCGCCGGTGATGTAGTCATGCATGATGATCGGTGCGCCGATTTCCTTGGCGTACTCGGCACGCTTCATCATTTCGTCAGAAGTCGGTGCCGTAACGTTCAGGTAGTGACCCTTGCGCTCGCCGGTCTCGGCTTCGGCCTTTTGGATTGCTTCCATGACGAAATCGAAGCGTGCTCTCCAGCGCATGAACGGCTGCGAATTGACGTTCTCGTCATCCTTGGTGAAGTCGAGACCACCACGCAGACCTTCGTAGCAGGCGCGGCCATAGTTCTTGGCTGACAGGCCGAGTTTTGGCTTGATGGTGCAACCGAGCAGTGGACGGCCATACTTGTTGAGGATGTCACGCTCCAGCGTGATGCCCTGTGGTGGCCCATTACAGGTCATGACATAGGCGATCGGGAAGCGAACGTCTTCCAGACGCAGTGCACGCAGCGCCTTGAAACCGAACACGTTACCGACCAGAGAAGTCATGACGTTAACGACAGAACCTTCCTCGAACAGGTCGATCGGGTAGGCGATAAAGGCATAGAAGCAGGTGTCGTCGCCAGGTACGTCTTCAATGGCGTAAGCGACGCCCTTGTAGTAATCGAGGTCGGTCAGCAGGTCAGTCCATACTGTCGTCCAGGTGCCGGTGGAAGACTCGGCAGCAACTGCGGCAGCGACTTCTTCGCGAGGTACGCCATCCTGGGGCGTGATCTTGAAACAGGCCAGAATATCCGTGTCCTTCGGGGTATAGTCTGGGCGCCAATACGTTTCGCGGTATTCTTTTACACCGGCATCATACTTCTTAGCCATTGCTAATGTTCCTCTTGGTTTCAGTTGGGCCGGGAAGCAGCGACCTCCTAGCCTGATAACTCATGCCCGCTGACGACGTTTTTCGCTGTCGTGTTGTCAACCGGGAGGAGCAATATAGTGTGGTTGAGGTATTTATAAAAATTTTGATTTGTTATCTTAGGCATTACGTTTGTTTATGTAATGAGGCTCCACCATGCACCTGACCCTGCAACAACTGAAACTGTTCGAGGCGGTACTCCGCAACGCCAGCTACACGCGCGCAGCGGAAGAGCTGCATCTGACCCAGCCCGCGGTGTCGATCCAGATCAAGCGGCTGGAGGAGCAGGTGGGGCTGCCGTTGTTCGAGAAGGTGGGCAAGAAGACATTTCCGACACCGGCGGGTGAGGCGGTTTACCGTACAAGCCTCGATGTTCTGGCCAAGATCGAGGATCTTGGCGTCGAGATCGATCGCATGAAGGGGGAAGTTCAGGGGCCTTTGGCACTATCGGTTGTCAATACGACAAAGTATTTCCTGCCACATTTGCTTGGACAGTTCCTCCGCCACTATCCTGAGGTGGAACCGCGCTTGCGGTTCAGTAACCGGGCCAGGGTGGTTGAGAGACTCCTCAACAACGAGGATGATTTCGTCGTCATGGGGCGCATTCCCGACGACTCCCAACTTGAAAGCTATCCCTTTCTGGAAAATATCCTGGTACCGGTCGCGCCGCCCGGGCACCCGTTGGTGGGGCAGAAGGATATTCCGCTGCAAGCGCTGGTAAAAGAACGTTTTCTGGAACGAGAAGAGGGCTCGGGAACGCGGATCGCCTTCGGCAGGCTGCTGAAAGAACACGGCCTGCGGCTCGAACCCTATATGGAATTGGGCAGCGCCGAAGCCATCAAGCAGGGCGTGATGTCCGGTCTGGGCCTGGGGGTGTTATCGCAGCATGCGCTGCGGCTGGAGAATAGTACCGGCAAGCTCGCGATCCTCGATGTACAAGGTTTTCCGATCCGGCGTCGCTGGTATGCGGTGCATCTGAAAGGGAAGACATTGTCGTTGACGGCGAAGACGTTTCTGGATTTTATCCTGGAGCAGGGCAGTGAGGTGCTTGGGCAAGATGGCCCACCAGACGCCAATACCGGGTAGTGTGGGCACGCGATAAGCGTGCCCACCATTGCTGCGAATTGGTGAGCACCTGATCGGCGCTCACCCTACAAGGTTGCCTTACTTCGACAGCGTCAACATCATGTCGTTCATCTTGTGGACGAAGCCTGCCGGGTCTTCCAGCTGCCCGCCTTCGGCGAGAATCGCCTGGTCGAGCAGCAGCTCGGCCCAGCCATTGAAACGCTCTCCGTCCTTTTCGTCCTCCATGCGCTTGATGATCGGGTGGCCGGGATTGATTTCCAGCACGGGCTTGCTGGTGGGGACTTCCTGACCCGCCTGTTTCATCAATTGTTGCATGTACAACGCCATGTCGTAGTCGTTGAGCACGATGCAGGAAGGCGAGTTGGTCAGACGCTCTGACAGGCGCACGTCTTCCACCTTGTCGCCCAGCGCCTTCTTTAGCTTCTTGATGATTTTCTTGGCGGCTTTTTGTTCTTCCTTGGCCTTTTTCTTGTCTTCCTCGGTTTCCTCGCCCTTGATTTTGCTCAGGTCGAGTTCGCCTTTGGCGACGGACTGGAAGCTCTTGCCGTCGAATTCACTGATGAAGCCCATCATCCACTCGTCGACGCGGTCGAACATCAGCAGCACTTCGATGCCTTTCTTCTTGAACACTTCAAGGTGCGGGCTGTTCTTGGCCGCGTTATAGCTGTCGGCGGTGATGTAGTAGATCTTCTCCTGACCTTCCTTCATTCGGCCGATGTAGTCTTCGAGTGAGACATTTTGCGCGTCGTTGTCATTATGCGTGGAGGCGAAGCGCAGCAGCTTCAACACCCGCTCGCGGTTGTTGGTGTCCTCGACCGGGCCTTCCTTCATGACCTTGCCGAACTCTTTCCAGAAGTCGGCATATTTCGCCGGGTCGTTCTTTACCATCGATTCGAGCAGGCCGAGAATCTTCTTCACCGAGCCGCTCTTCATGTTCTCGACCACGCGATTGCTCTGCAAAATCTCACGCGAGACGTTCAGTGGCAGGTCATTGGAGTCGAGCACACCGCGGACGAAGCGCAGATAGCGCGGCATCAGGTTCTCGTTGTCTTCCATGATGAAGACGCGCTGCACGTACAGCTTGATGCCGTGGGCCTGTTTCGGCTCGAACAGATCAAATGGCGCTTTCGACGGGATGTACAGCAGCGAGGTGTATTCGTACTTACCCTCCACACGGTTGTGCGTCCAGGCCAGCGGGTCTTCGAAATCGTGGGCGACGTGCTTGTAGAATTCCTTGTACTCTTCGTCGCTGATCTCGTTCTTTGGCAGCGTCCACAGGGCATTGGCCTTGTTAACCGTCTCCCACTCTTCCTTGTCGTCCTTTCCTTCCTCGCCTTCCTTGCGCATCCTGATCGGCAGCGGCACATGGTCGGAATATTTGCGGATGATCTGGCGCAGGCGCCAGCCATCGAGGAATTCATCCTCGCCTTCGCGCAGATGCAGAATCACCTCGGTGCCGCGGGTTTCCTTGTTGATCGACTCCAGCGTGTAGCCGGACTCTCCGGTGGATTCCCAGGACACGGCGGCATCAGCGGGTTCACCGGCCTTGCGGGTACGCAACGTCACCCTGTCGGCGACGATGAAGCTGGAATAGAAGCCGACGCCGAACTGACCGATCAGGTGAGAATCCTTGGCCTGGTCGCCGGTCAGGCTCTTGAGGAACTCGGCGGTGCCCGACTTGGCAATGGTGCCGATGTTCTCGACCACTTCGTCGCGGGTCATGCCGATACCGTTGTCGCGGATGGTGATGGTGCGGGCATCCTTGTCGAACTCGACTTCGATACGCAGCTCGGGATCGTCGGCCATCAGGCTGTCGTTGCCCAGTGCGGCAAAGCGTAGCTTGTCGCAAGCGTCTGATGCATTGGAAATCAGCTCGCGCATGAAGATCTCCTTGTTGGAATACAAGGAGTGGATCATCAGGTGCAGGAGTTGATCGACCTCGGTCTCGAATTGCATGGTTTCTTTCGTGGTGGCGTCGCTCATTGCCAGTTGTCTCCAGTACTGTTGAACGGAATGGAGCGCACAATGGGGACGCCGCAGCGGAATTCAACCCCAATTCCGGGTAGGCAGGGTCAAGTTGGTCGTTCAAACGACGATAGCATCAAAAAAAGCCTCATCATTGGAGAACCCCAAGATGTCTGTCGTCGCTGAATCCCTCGATCACAACCGCCTGTTGATGGAACTGAACCGTGCCGTCCGTAATGCCAACCGTGAAATCATCAACCCTTTGATCCCCGAACTGACTATCGACGAGCTGACGCCGGTCATGGCGATGGTGGCACGGGCCCGCGGCGACTATCTCAAGGCTTTGTTCACCATTACCGAAAGTGCCGGCGAAGGGCTGCCCAGCAACGAAGATACGCAAAGGCTGCGAAAAAAGCGCGAGCGCTACGAAGAGCTGCTGGCGGCCGCCAAGTCGCTGGAAGTGGCGATCGAGCGGGGTTATCTGGACGTCAGCGGCTAGGCCTCCTGTCGTCATTCGGTGGTTGGCTGGAGAGACCTTCCAGCATTGCCTCGATGCGCGTCAGCCGCTGCTCCATCGACTCGGTGTGCTCGCGAATCCAGTGCACCTCGCCAGCCTCGCTGGTGTCGCTTTCGCGATCGAGTTTTTCGTGCTCCTTCTGCATCACATCCAGCACCACGCCGATCATCATGTTCAGGAAAACGAACGCCGCCAGAAAGATGAAGGTGACATAGTAGATCCAGCTCAGTGGATAGACTTCCATCGTTTCGTACAT
>CAZQXF010000236.1:0-4681 GCA_964596975.1 uncultured Thiotrichales bacterium
AGCTTTGTCCTGTGGCTTTCGGCATTTGGTGTTGCCTTGCTGTCGGATGGGTTGGGGATTACGGCAATTCGTTTTCTGGCGGAGCAGCGTGGCAGTGGCAGGGAGGCGGCTGTCAGGCCGCTCGTTCGGCACCTGCTTCGTCTGTTGATACTGGCCACGATACCGGTGATCTTGCTACTGATTGCTGTTTATGCGGTGACGGCTGATGAGCAGATGCGGGGTTATTACTGGTTGGGGGTGTTTGTTGTTGCGGCCTTTGTTCCCAAGGCGATCAATCTGTTTTATGTCAATGTGGCGAAAGGCATTGAGGAGTACAGCACGCAGTTTCATATCAACCTGCTGGTCAACCCCTTCAATCTGGTGGCGGTCACGACAGTCGCACTATTGGGTGGGGGTGTGGTCGAGTTCGTGTTCGCCTACCTGTTGGTGTCACTCGTCTATGCGATCGTTTCCTGGAAATTGGTGTCGGCCCGTTTACGTGACTACCCCGAGGGCGGCGGGTTTCAGGAACAGGATGAGGCGGCAAAGGTCATGCGTAGCGTTAAGCTGATGACACTGGCACTGTTTCTTGGCTTCATCGTCGAAAAACAGCTTGAGGTCTTTGTCCTCAATTACTACGCGATGCCACTCGACGCCGGGCTATACAACGCAGGCTTCATCCTGGGCGTTAGTGCCATGGGGCTCGTGCCAGGGGTGTTGAGCGGCATTATTCTGCCCGTCATGGCCAGGGCAGGTGCAACCGGGATGGACGCGCAGGCTGAAAAATACCGGGAATTTGCGCGCTATCTTGTTTTGCTGGCGGTCCCATTGGTCTGCTATGGGGTCGCTTTTTCTCGCGAAATCATTGAGCTGGTGTTTGGCGCCGAATTCTCCCGGTCGGCGGTTGCATTTGCCGTCGTGCTGGTGGCATCGGGTGTGACGGTCGTCGTGCATAGCGCAAACAGCGTACTCATGACACGGGACATGCAGGACAAGGTGCTACGCGGGGTCGCGATTGGCGCTGTCATCAATATCGTGATCGACTTTATTGCTATTCCACGCTATGGCATGTGGGGTGCGCTGGCCGGCTTCGTGGTCACGTTGCTGTTCATTTCCAGTTACAACACACGGCTGGCTTCCCGGCGTCTCGATACCAGTCTGGAGTGGTTCTACTACCTCAAGGTTCTGCTTGTTGGTGTGATTGCGGCTGTTCCGTTCGTGCTTGTGAAAACGGCGTTCCCAGCGGTGGTATCCATTTTCGTCGGCGGTAGCATCTACATAGCCCTGTTTCTTGTCGGTCTGTGGCTAAGCGGATTGTTGCGTGAGCAGGATCGGGCAGTTCTTCATCTACTGTCTAGACGAATTCCTGGCATCAAGCGGGTGGTGATGACATCATGAAGAAAATTACATACGGTGGTCTGGCATGATGGTTTTTACGCTTGTGATTGGTTTGGCGATCAGCGTCTTTCTTTTGCTGATTGAAATTCGGCGGAAGAATATTCACCAATGGTTCGTCCCCTGGCTCAAGCGGAAACGTGTCCGCCCACAGGATGGGAGGACTATCCATGTGATGTTCGCCTTCACCGATCATTTCGAACCACAATGGGCATCGCCCGATCGTCAAACGGAGGATGCCCGGGTGTCGATCTGGGCTGAAAAGTATCCGCCTTTGGCCAGTCGGTACAAGGATGCAGATGGCCGTTCTCCGGTTCACAGTTTTTTCTATCCGGAAGAAGAGTATCGGCCTGAACATCTGGAGAAAATCGAGGGGCTCTGTAACCAGGGTCTCGGAGAAATTGAAATACATCTGCATCATCATGATGACACCGAAGAAAACTTTCGCCACTTGATGTCAGGCTTCATTGAGCGCCTGCATCGCGATCATGGCGCGCTCGCGTGTGACCCCGACTCAGGCAAGCCGGTCTTTTCGTTTATTCATGGTAACTGGGCGCTCGACAATGCGCACCCGGACGGGCATTTCTGCGGGATCAACAATGAAATAACAATCCTGCGCGAGCTTGGGTGCTACGCGGATATGACCATGCCATGCGCCCCCGACCCCTGTCAGACGACGACGATCAACAGTATCTACTATGCCAAGGATGATCCGCATGGCTGCAAATCCCATGACAGTGGCCAGCCGGTCCGTGTGGGTGGCAAGCCCTGGGGCGATCTGATGTGCATCCAGGGGCCGCTGGGCTTCAATATTCGCAATCGCAAGCTGGGTATTCTGCCGAGAATCGAGAATGCGGATGTCAGTCTGTCGGCAAAACCCACCCCCGACAGGGTGGATCTTTGGGTCGATACCGCCGTGCATGTCGAGGGCAAGCCGGAGTGGCTGTTCATCAAGGTTCACGGCCATTGTGCTCAGGACCATGATGCGCACTATCTGCTGGAGGAAGGTGGGCTTGAACAGATGTTCGACTACCTCGACAAGCGCTATAACGACGGCGAAAACTATCAGCTCCATTACGTTTCAGCCCGAGAGATGTATAACATCGTCAAGGCGGCGGAAGCGGGTGAAACGGGCAACCCGGGTGACTATCGCGACTATGTGTTGCCACGGCCGGCCAATCTGTTTCGGCAGACGGTTCGGGCATGACGGCGCGGGTGAAGCCGAGGGTGTTGAACCTGATCGACACCTATCACGTCGGTGGTGCAGGGAAGGTGCTATTGCAGTTTTTGGAGCAGTGTGATGATCGTGTTGCATGTACGCTCGGTAGTTTCCGCTATCGCAACCCGCCGAGTACCGAGTTCATCGATGTTGCGAGGAAAAAAGGCTTTGATCTTGCGTTGTTCGATCAACGTTTCAATTTCGATCCAGCACCGTTGTGGCAAGTCTACCGGCTGTTCAAAAGCGGCGATTTTAATATCATCGAAACACATGGTTACAAGGGCCATCTGATTGCCTGGATGCTGCGTAAGCTGTTACCGATCCGCTGGATCGGGATGACGCATGGCTGGACCGATGAAAATGCCAAAATACGTTTTTACAACCGCCTTGAGCGGAGCCTGCTGAAGTCGGCCGACCATGTCATTACGGTATCGCCTCAGCTCGCCGATACAATGCGCGCGGTACGGGGTGGAGACAATGGGGTTTCACTGGTGTTGAATGCCGTCGATCCGGACTCATTGCAGGGACAAGGGCTGGCTGAAGAGATTCGCAAGAGGCAATTCGGTGACATTGCAAACGGCGTGCTGCTTGGGAGTTTTGGGCGACTCAGCCCGGAAAAAGGGCATCGCTTTCTGCTCGAAGCGCTGGCCAGACTCGATAACTCTGTGCCTGTGTCATTACTTCTCGTTGGTGATGGCCCGGAGAGGGAGAATCTGCAACAACTCGCTGAGCGCCTGGGTATCGCCGGACGTGTATCGTTTGTTGGCCAGAAACAGAACATGCGTGACTATTACGACGCCATCGATCTTTTCGTGCTGCCGTCACTGTCGGAGGGGCTTCCGTTTGTCGTACTGGAAGCGATGCTTTCGGCTAAGCCGGTACTTGCCTCGCGGGTTGGTGCGCTCTCTGAAGTGATCGAGGAGGGCAACAACGGCTGGATGGTGCCGGCTGGCAAGGCTGACTTGCTGGCAGCAGCGCTGGGTTCATTATTGAAGGACCGGAACAGGCTCGAAAGCGTAGGTAACAAGGCGCGGCAAATGCTGTTTCCCAAATTCTCGCCCCGGCGCCAGGCCGACGAAGTGATCAGGATCTATCAGGAGGTGCTCGGTGTCTGAGGTGACGCGTCCGATCGTTTGTGTTCTCGCGCATAATGAGGAAGCGAATATCGAGAGCACGGTTCGTCGTATCATTGCAGGCAATCGTGACAAGGCACCCCGTGTTCGCGTCTATGCCAATGGTTGTACCGACAATACGCAGGAGGTGGTCAGGCGCTTGGCGCAGCGTCACCCCGAGGTGGAGCTGATTAGCCTTGCTCGTGCATCGAAACCCAATGCCTGGAACGTCGCGTTTCATGATAATGACGAAGAGATTCTGATATTTGCTGATGCCGATGTGAGCCCGGATGATGGCGCAGTGGCGTCCATTTACCACGCATTCGATTCTCAGCCACAAGCAGAGATTGTCTGCTGCCAGTCATGGCCGGATTTTCGGAACAGCAACTGGCAACAAAAGATGACCGGTTTCATGCAGATTCCGGTAAAACAGGATTTTCTCATTGGCCACTTTTATGCTATCCGGCGTAACGCTTTTCTGAGCTATTTTCAGGCCGCTGGATTGCGTGGCCTGCCGGATGGGATTGCCGGTGATGACGCCTTTATCGATCAGCTCGTTCCTCGCTCGAGGTTTGTGCTTGCTGATGCCAAGGTGGGGTATGTACCGCCGGTTTTTACTGACTACTATAAGTATCTGGCGCGGATCCGGTGGCAGAACGAACAGATTCGTCAGTTCAATGCGCGCAATGGACAGGCTGACAGAAGCACATCGCGTTCGGGCCGTCTGACATCATTGGCAGACAAATTGCAAAATAATGCGGGGTTCGGACGCCTGGCGCTGGGTCTCGTCTCGACGCCTCTGCGGTTGGTTTTCAAGACCCTGAATCATGGAAGAATCGAATCAGCTTACCGTCGTCTTGGCCCGGTCCAGGCTGACGGTGCCTGGATACTGAGTAGCGCCACGCGGTCGGAATCGGTGAAGTAACTGCTCAGCTCACCACTGGAATGCGCCATCTCTGCGTTGGGAAATGGTCAT
>CAZQXF010000237.1:0-4656 GCA_964596975.1 uncultured Thiotrichales bacterium
GCCGTTTTCCGAAAGCTGCTGCGCTGCCTGCTCGGCCAATAGCGCCGTGCGCGAGTAACTGACAATCGTAAGATCATCACCACGTCGCCGGATCGCTGCACGGTGCATTGGGGGGGCTGCAACCTCGCTATCGACGATACCCTTGCTGAAGTACAGCAGTTCGTGTTCCAGCACTATGATGGGTTCGTCGCTGCGGATGGCCTGCTGCAATTGCCACCAGGCATCCTGCGGTGTCGAAGGCACCGCGATCCGCAGTCCCGGTACGTTCATCAAGGTGTGCTCCAGCCGCTGGGAATGTTGCGCCGCCAGCTGTTTCGCCACACCGCCAGGCATTCGCACGACCAGCGGCATTGGATATTGTCCACCGGACATGAAGGGGATCTTGGCCGCCATGTTGATGATGGCATCCAGTGCCAGCAAGGCGAAGTTGACGGTCATGATCTCGACAATGGGCCGCATGCCAACCAGGGCTGCACCAACCCCCAGGCCGGTGAAGCTGCCTTCGGATATCGGCGTGTCGCGCACTCGCCATTCCCCGTATTTGGCATAGAGGCCTTCGGTGACACGATAGCTGCCACCGTATAGCCCCACGTCCTCGCCGAGAATAAAGACCGCATCGTCCGCTGCCATTTCTGCATCCAGGGCACGGTTCAGTGCTTGCCAGTAAGTGATTTCTTCATGCATCAGATCAATACCTCATGGCCGCGGTTGCAGTAGAGACTGTTCCAGGCGTCGTCGATCGTCGGCTCCGGGCTGTTTCTGGCGAAGGCAACGGCAGCGTCCACCGTGGCGGCGACTTCCTGTTTCAGTATTGCCACTTCGTCTGGCGTCATATGGCCTTCGCGGTGGATGTGCTCGGTGAGCTGGCCGATATTGTCGGGACCGGCTGCGGCAATCTGCTCGGGGGAAGGGTAGTCCGGCATCGACTCCTTGACGGCGATGGTGACCGGGTCCTTGCCTTCGAAGGCTTGCACTTCGACTTTGGGGCGGTAGCTGCCCGGGTCCGCCATGGAATGACCGCGAAATCGGTAGGTCTGCATTTCCAGAAACTGTGGCCCGGTCCCTTCGCGGATGCGATCGAGTGCGGCATGGGTGGCCTGATGCACTGCCAGCACATCCATACCATCCACCTGTTCGGCGGGAATCTGATAGCCACAGGCGCGTTTATAAATATCGGTAACCGCAGAATGGCGGTGGATTTCCGTGCCAATCTGGTAGCGATTGTTTTCGCACACGAAGAGCACCGGCAGTTGCCACAGCGCCGCCATATTGAGCGACTCATGGAATGTACCCTGATTGACCGCGCCATCACCAAAAAAACAGATCACGGCTTCAGGCAGGCTGCGCCGGGCAATCGCGTAAGCAATGCCAATGGCGACCGGATAGGTTTCCCCGACGATGGCATAACCGCCTGCAAAACGTTTGTCACGATCGAATAAATGCATCGAGCCTCCCATGCCCTTGCAGCAGCCGTCGCGTTTGCCAAAAAGCTCGGCCATGACCGCGTTGGGTGAAAGGCCCCGCACCAGGGCATGGACATGTTCCCGATAGGTGCTGACGACATAATCGCTGGGTTCGGCGGCATGCAGTACGCCCACGGCTACTGCTTCTTCACCGGGATAGAGATGCAGGAATCCGGCAATATTGCCCTCGGTGTACTCCTGTGCCGCCCGCTCTTCGAACTGACGGGCCAGCAGCATATCGTGCAGCATGGCGATCAGTGTCGTACGGTCCATCTCAGTTTTCCTCGGGCAGAAATTCATCCAGCGCATTGAACAGCGGCGTCATATACATATACGCTGGTCCGCCATGCATGATGACCGCCATAAATCCCGCCTCGGCAATTTCATCCCGAGTGGCGCCTGCGCTGATGGCCTGCTCGACATGAAAGGCAATACACCATTCACATTGTGCAGCGACGGCCAGCGCCACATTGATCAGCTCTTTCAGCCGCAGATCCAGGGCGGGGCCGGCTTCTGCCTTTTTCAGAAAACCGAGAAAGGCATTCGTTTCGGTGGGATATTTTTTCTGCAGGCGTTGGGTGAGTTTTCCAATCTCATCGAGTTTTTCTCGCATGACTGACATGACGAACCTCCGTTCAGGGTGATGTGGGCGTAGTATTCTGATGCACCAGCACTGCGATAGCGGCTGCCACCAGCCGGGCAATGGGTGGATCAGAACGAGAGGGCAGCATAATGGGCACGGCGGCACCAACGACCAGCCCGGCCAGTGTGGCGCCCGCCAGGTATTCGAGATCCTTGGCGAGAATATTGGCGGCATTGAGGTCGGGCGCAAGCAGCACATCGACCTCGCCGGATACCGGGCTGGTAATCTGCTTGATCTTTGCCGCCTGTGCTGAAATGGCGTTGTCGAATGCCAGCGGGCCATCGACGATGGCGTGATGGATTTGCCCGCGATCGGCCATTTTGCTCAAACAGGCGGCATCGATGGTGGAAGCGATGGCCGGCTTGACCACCTCCACTGCCGACAATGCGGCAACCTTGGGCAGCTCGACGCCCAGCAGGCGTGCCAGATCGACAGCGTTTTGCAAAATGGCCGCTTTTTCCGCCAGCCCGGGGGCGATATTGATGGCGGCATCAGTAATAAACAGTAACTTGGCATAAGAGGGCAGGTCGGCCACAAATACATGACTGATCCGTTGGCCGGTGCGAAGCTTGGCCAGCGCGGGGTGCATCAGCGCATCGGTATGAATCCAGCCCTTGGCAAGCGCATCGGCTTTGCCCTGTTTCACCAGATCGACACCCAGTTCGGCAGCCTGGGCTTCATGATTTGCGGCAATGATCTCGAACCTGTTTTCAGCACCGTTTTCGATCGAATGGAGCAAATCACGGATTTTTTCTGTTTGCCCGATCAGCAGCGGCTCAATCAGCCCTTCACTGTGGGCCTCCAGCATCCCTTCGAGTACATGAATTTCTTCGGCATCGACAACCGCCGTTTTCAGTGGCGGAAAATGCCGTGCCTGTTCGATGATTGCAGCCAGGCGAGTGGCGTGGACTGTCGTCTTGTCGTGACTATCAGTGTCCATTTTCTTCTCCCAGAACCTGTTTGGAGATGATCTCCAGTCGGTGGTTGAAGTCATAGATATGCGGGGTGCCGGTTTTCAGTTCATAGGCAATAATCTGCTCGGGTGTCATCTGTTCGATGTGCTTGATCAGTGCGCGCAGTGAGTTTCCATGGGCAGAGATCAGCACATGCTTGCCTTGCGCCAGCAAGGGGGGGATATTTTCCCGATACCAGGGCAGGGTGCGTGCGGCTGTCATTTTCAGGCTTTCACCGTTGGGCGGTGGGACATCCCAGGAGCGCCGCCAGAGGTGAACCTGTTCTGCGCCAAACTGCTTGCGGGCAAGCGCTTTGTTCATTCCCTGCAGGTCACCGTAGTAGCGTTCGTTGAGTTTTTCCGAGACGTAGATCTTCAGCTCGGATTTATCGCCTTCAGTGGGAATGAAATGCTCGTACCAGTCGCGACCGGTCTGATGAATGCGCACATACTGATGGCAGTATCGGTTCTGCTTGAGAATCTCATACAGGGTGTCCTGGGCGCGGATCAGGCTTGATGTGAATGCCACATCGAACTGCTCTGTGGCCAGCAAGGCCGCTGCATTTTGTGCTTCTTGCGCACCCTGGGGGCTGAGAGAAACGTCGATCCAGCCGGTAAAACGGTTTTGCAGGTTCCAGATCGACTGGCCGTGGCGCACCAGCGTGAGGCGGCCAGTCGATGTTGGGGTGGGGTTCATTTCAGCTCCTGGCGGCCGCCGGGCGGCGACAGTAAGCGCCAGCCCCGGCATAGTCGGCGCTGCGCCCCAGATACTCCTCGATGCGTAGCAGCTGGTTGTATTTCTCCACCCGCTCGCCACGCGCTGGCGCGCCGGTTTTGAGGTGGCCCGTATTCAGGGCGACGGTCATATCGGCAATGAAACTGTCCACGGTTTCACCGGAGCGGTGGGAGACAAAAGCACCCCAACCATGCTGCATGGCCAGTCGTGTGGCCGCGATGCTTTCTGTCAGGCTGCCGATCTGGTTCAACTTGATCAGCACGGCGTTGGCGACATTTTCCTCGATGCCTCGCTTGATGATGGCCGGGTTGGTGCAGAAGAGATCATCACCGACCAGCTCAATGTGATCGCCAAGCAGCTGGTTCAACTGTTTCCAGCCTTCCCAGTCGTCCTGCGCCATCCCGTCTTCGAGCAGTACCAGCGGGTATTTTTCGGCCAGTGTCGCGTAGTACGCTGCCATCTCTGCGGAATCAAGCTGACGGTTCTCGCTGTGCAGGTGATATTGGCCGTCCTTGTAAAATTCGCTGGAGGCGGGGTCACAGGCGATGCCCACGTCGACGCCCGGTTTCAGTCCAACTTCACCAATGGCTTCGACGATCAGTTCGAAAGGCGCCTCATTGGAATCGACCTTGGGTGCGAAGCCACCTTCATCGCCTACGCCGACGGAGAGACCGCGTTTTTCCAGCATGCCTTGCAAGGCATGGTAGATCTCGCTACCCCATTGCAGTGCCTGGCGAAAACTCTCGGCACCGAAAGGGGCAATCATGAATTCCTGAAAATCGGCACCTTGCCAGTGGGCATGAACGCCACCATTCATGATATTCATGTGGGGCACGGGCAGCCGGGTCGCACCCGGCCCGCC
>CAZQXF010000238.1:0-4654 GCA_964596975.1 uncultured Thiotrichales bacterium
CGCGAACGGAGCGGGCTTTACCTGATAAAACTGACTTATGGGTATAGGCTTGATCTTTTCGTGCGGGTTGAGACTGGATCCGCTATTAAAAATATTGATTTGTATTGGTTATGAGAGGGGGAAGCTGTCAGGTAACTCAGCTCACCACTGAAACTTGCGTTTTGATGGTGTAATCCAGCAATCAACAATAACTCCCATAACAAACAAGCTGCTGACTTCAGGGCACTACCCGTCCCCAACCGCAGTGGAACCGGACTGATATGACTGAACTTTACGATGCATTGCGCGACAACGTGAGAACCCTGGGCGAGAGCCTGGGCGAGACCATCAGGGATCATCTCGGCCAGGAGGTGTTCGACAAGATCGAGCTGATTCGCAAACTGGCCCGAGACGCTCGCGCGAATGGCGAGACCAATGCCCCAGAGGCATTGCTCAAGGAGCTGACGTCGCTATCAGACGATGAGTTTCTGCCGGTCGCCCGTGCCTTCACGCACTTTCTCAACCTCGCCAACATCGCCCAGGAATTCCATCGGGTGAAGAACCAGACGCTGGTATCGCAACTTGATTCGATCAGCTCCTTTGCCCAGGTACTGGGGCGTCTGAAAAGCGAAGAGATCGATACCGAAGAGATCTTCGACAGCCTCCGCGAGATGCGTATCGAGCTGGTGTTGACGGCCCACCCGACCGAGGTCAACCGGCGCACGCTGATCATGAAATACAGCGCCATCAACGACTGCCTGCACGCGATCGACCGCGGTGAACCACAGCAGCATCGGCTGCGCGAGCTGATCGCACAGATCTGGCATACCAACGAAATCCGCCAGCAGCGCCCAACACCGATGGACGAAGCGAAATGGGGCTTTGCCGTCATCGAAAACAGTCTGTGGCAGGCAGCGCCGGAATTCCTGCGTCAGGTGAGCGGTCAATGCATGGAAGTGCTGGGAAGCCCTTTGCCACTGGACTGCGCGCCGATCCGCTTCGCCTCATGGATGGGTGGCGACCGCGATGGCAATCCCAATGTGACCGCCAAAGTGACCGAAAATGTATTGCTGCGCGCCCGCTGGGTGGCAGCCGGGCTGTTCGCGCGCGACCTGATTGGCCTGCGCAACGAGCTGTCGATGAGCGATTGCAACGCCGAACTGCGCAAACGTGTCGGCCCCAATGAAACCGAGCCTTACCGCGCCCTGATCCGCCGCCTGATCATCGCCCTGGAAGACACCCGCCACTGGCTGGAAAAGCGCATGAATGGTGAGTCAGTGCTGAAGCCGAGAATGCTGATCTGGAAAACGGAACAGCTGGCCTAACCACTGATGCTCTGCCACCGTTCCCTGACGGAATGCGGCATGAAGATCATCGCCGAAGGCCCGCTGGAAGACACGATCCGACGCCTGAGCTGCTTTGGCGTCATGCTCATCAAACTCGACATCCGCCAGAACGCCGACCGCCATGCACAGGTATTCGATGAGCTGTCGGAATACTACGGACTGGGCTGCTATTCGCAATGGAGCGAAGAAGCGAAGCAGTCGTACCTGCTGCGCGAACTCCAGAGCAAGCGACCGCTGATCCCACGCAACTGGAAACCATCGGCGGACGTGCAGGAAGTCCTCGACACCTGCCGCGTTATTGCCGAGACCGATCCGCGCGCACTCGGCTCCTATGTCATCTCGATGGCAGCGCAGCCTTCCGATGTACTCGCCGTGATCCTGTTGCTGTGCGAAGCAGGCGTCAAACACAAGATGCCGATCGCGCCCCTGTTCGAAACGCTGGCGGATTTGAACAACGCCAGCAAGTGCATCGACGATCTGCTCAAGCTCGACTGGTATCGCCAATACGCCGACGGCCACCAGGAAGTGATGATCGGTTATTCCGACTCGGCCAAGGACGCCGGCCAACTGGCCGCCGTGTGGGGGCAATACCGCGCCCAGGAGGAGCTGACCCGGGTTTGCAGCCAGCAAGACGTGCATCTGATGCTGTTCCACGGGCGCGGCGGCACCGTCGGTCGCGGTGGCGGCCCCAGCCACACCGCCATTCTGTCGCAACCCCCCGGCTCGGTGAACGGCGGGCTGCGCGTCACCGAACAGGGCGAGATGATCCGCTTCAAGTTTGGAACCCCTGAACTGGCGATCCGCCATCTGGAGCTGTACACCAGCGCCGTGTTGTCCGCCACCATGATGCCCACCGCCGAACCGCGCAAGGAGTGGCGCCAGGAGATGGATACCCTGACGCAAAAGGCCCATCAGCACTACTGCAGCATCGTCAAGGATCACCCGGATTTCGTCGAATACTTCCGCCTTGTCACCCCTGAACAGGAATTGAGCAAGCTGCCACTGGGCTCGCGCCCGGCCAAGCGCCGCTCCGACGGCGGTGTGGAAAGCCTGCGGGCTATTCCGTGGATTTTCGCCTGGACACAGATTCGCCTGATGCTGCCGGCCTGGCTCGGTTCCGACGCTGCGCTGTCGGAAGCCATCGACAACGGTCAGCTCGACCTGCTGCATGAGATGTACGAGGAGTGGCCGTTCTTCCGCGCCTATGTCGATCTGCTGGAAATGGTGCTCGCCAAGGCCGAACCGGGCATCGCCGCCTACTACGAAAAACGGCTCGCGCCCGAGCGCATGCGGCCGCTGGGCGATGATCTGCGCCGGCGTCTCGATCTGGTAACCGACTCCGTGCTGAAGCTGAAGCAGTCGAAATCTCTGCTCGAAGACAACCCGGATCTGAAACGGCTGGTCGACTGGCGCAATCCCTATATCGACCCCTTGCACTACTTGCAGGCCGAGCTGCTGTATCGCGACCGCAATCACTATGACGAAAAACTGGAACAGGCGCTGATGATCACCATGGCAGGTATCGCCGCCGGCTTGCAGAACACGGGATAAGCCCCGATGGACGACCGTTTTGCCGCCACTGCCCGCGTCTATGGTCGCGACGCGGCGGCGCTGTTCCGGCGTCTGCATGTGCTGGTGGTCGGCATCGGCGGCGTCGGCTCCTGGGCTGCCGAAGCACTGGCACGCAATGGCATCGGGGAAATCACGCTACTCGACAACGACGATATCGCTCGCAGCAATATCAACCGCCAGATTCACGCGCTCGACAGCACCATCGGCCAACAGAAAGTCGCGGTAATGGCCGAGCGCATTCAGCAGATCAACCCGGCCTGCCGCTGCCATCCCATCGACGATCTGCTCGTCAGCAACAACCTCGATCACTATCTTGGCCGCGGCTACGACTACGTGATCGACGCCATCGACAGCATCCGCTTCAAGGCCGACATGATTTACTGGTGCAAGCGCAACCGCCTTCCCATCATCACCACCGGCGGCGCCGGCGGCATCACCGACCCCACCACTGTTGCAGTGAAAGACCTGACCCTCACGCATAATGATCCGCTGGCGGCCAAGGTTCGACATCGCTTGCGGGCGCAGTATGGCTGGAGCCGCAACCCGAAGCGCCGCTTTGGCATCGAATGCGTCTATTCGACGCAACAGCCGGTCTATCCGCGCCATGATGGCAGCGTTGGCCATGAAAAACCCGGCACGGCTGGGGTCACGCTGGACTGCGATAGCGGCTACGGTTCTACCGTGGTGGTCACGGCAACCTTCGGCCTGGTTGCTGCCGCCCGTGTGCTGGCGCGGGCGCAAGCCCGACACGGTGTTTAGCGGCGAACCCCATGCAGCTTCAACCCCGCCCCGTTCCTGCCCGCCACATCCTGCACTGGTTTGCTGACGGCTTGCGCCTGAGCACGCGGCAACCATTGTGGTTCGTGATGCTGGTCGCCACTGCATTGCCGGCGGGGATGCTGCTAGCAGCCATGCCACTGTTTCTGCTGCTGCCGTCGCTGCTCGGTTGTGGCATCTTGCTGGCGTTTTCCAGCGAGCAGGCCAGCAGCTTTCTGGCAACCGTGGCCGGGCAATGCCGTGGCAAGGCGCTGCGTCTGCTGGCGGCCACCCTGCTGGCTGCACCGGCGGTGTTCTTTATTGCTTCCCTGCTGCTGTTTGGCGCGCAGTTCGACGAACCCTCCCCTGCGCAAACGGCAGCTGCGACACAATCCATCCTATCGTTTGAACCGGCGGATATTCTGCTGGTCACGCTATTTCTGTGGTTCGTGGCGGTCGGGCCGATTCTGTGGTTCATGGTGCCGCTGCTGGTGCTCGAAACACTGCCGCTGAAAATCGCCTTTGCCCTCGCGCTGAAAGCCTGCCTGCACAACCTCTATATCGCCATGGTGACATCGACACTGGCGCTGGTATTTCTCGCCGGCATCAATATCAGCATATCGGCCTTCCCGCTGTACGCCATCGTCGTTTGTGCCATGTACGCCAGCTATCGCGATGTCTTCTATGGTGAAGCGATCAAAATGGCGACAGCAGCCAGCAAAACCGTAGCGACACTCACAGCACGGGAAAACACAGGCTGAGTGTCAGTCGGGCGCAGCGCTTTCACCCAGCAGGCGCTCGATCAACCAGCCATGCAGCACCGCGAAAACCAGAATCCAGAAGGTCAGCACCACCATGTAGGCGCTGCCGAAATAAAATGCCATCAGCGGCAGCCATGGCAGCTTGATGGCGCGCGCGTAGAGAAAAGCAGCCACCAGCGCGACGCGCATGCCATGTTCGCGCATGTTTTGCAGCAACGGGTACCAAGGATAAATCGGCCC
>CAZQXF010000239.1:0-4637 GCA_964596975.1 uncultured Thiotrichales bacterium
GCCAAGACCACCGGCCCAGGCATCGGCCACATCAGCCAGACCATCGAGATGAAGCCCGCCAGTCACAGCCGCCCAGAACGCCACCATCAATGCGGCTTTCAAAACCTCATGGCCTGGCAGCAGCGCGATCAGCCACAACAGGCTGCCAATCAGCAAACCGATGACAGGATAGTAAATCAGCGATACCGCCTGAGCCCGATCATCGAAATGGACCTCATACGGAACGGGCAGCGTTGTCAGAAACTGCAACGCCAGGAAAAAACCATTCATTCTTCCAACCGCGTTGCCGGCGGGACGCCGGCGGTCCCAGGGGCAGGAGCACCCTTATCCCTGGGACCGCCGGCATCCTGCCGGCTCCATCCACTGCCAAAACGCCACGATTCTGCACTTGTCACCAACCCGGCCTTGACGGGATTGTGCTCGATGTAACGTACAACGGCCGCCAGATGCGCATCATCTCTGATATAGCGGTCGTGATATTCCCTTTGCCACAGCGGACCGGTGCGAGCCAATATCTTGTTGATTTTCTTCGCGCTGAATGATTTCCACGAATGAATGATTCGGCCAAGATTTTCCCGTTGATGTGGCTCGATCAGCACATGAACATGGTTCGGCATGATGCACCAGGCAAGCAGTCGGTAGCGCTCACCGTCACCATGAAACAGCGCCTGCTCCACAACTTCTGCGCAATCGTGACGAGCAAGCCAGCAGCGGCCATGACCCGCATCAAGCAGTTGCTCAAAATGTGCTCGCTTGATGGCATCGTCAGTTTCTTCCTGTAGCCGCTGGAGCAAACGTTTTGGCAAGGCATCGCCCAAACGAAAGGTGATTGCCTGAATCAATCCAGGCGTGTCGCAGTGTGGCAAATAGTTTCGGGAATACCAGCCTTTTGGTGGCTTTGCTGGCGGGACGCCAGCGGTCCCAGGGGCAAGGTCATCGGCATCTTGCCGATTTTGTTCGCTGACGGCGGCTTCGGCAAAGGTAGCCATCTGATCGTGCAAGACGCAGGCTTGTTGCAGCAACGGCAGTGCAACCGCTGCGCCGCTGCCTTCGCCCAGCCTCATGCCGAGATCGAGCAGCGGTTCTGCTTCGAGCGCCGCCAAAACAGCACGGTGGCCGGGTTCTGCGGAACGGTGGGCATGTATCAGCCAGGGCTTCAGGTCGGGCTTGATGCGTGTTGCCACCAGCGCTGCTACGGCGCTGATGAAGCCATCGACAAGTACCGGGACGCCGAGCTGGCCGCAACGCAGCAAGGCGCCCGACAACGCGGCGATTTCAAAACCGCCCAGACAGCGCAGTACTTCGAGGGGGCGATCGGCAGCAGGCGAATGCAGGCGCAATCCCTGCTCGATGATCTCGGTTTTACGCTGTACGCCCTCCCGCTTCAGACCCGTGCCCGGCCCAACCAGCTCAGCGGCAGGCTGACCCAGCAGCGCAGCGGCAATGGCCGTTGCAGCCGTGGTATTGCCAATACCCATTTCCCCACCGATAAAGAGATCGGCCTGCCGCACGGCATCGCGACCCGATCGCAACGACGCCGCAAGCTGGTCATGAGTCATCGCCGCAGAGATGGTGAAATCGGCAGTAGCCGGGCCCAGTTGCAGATTCGTTACGCCCTCCATGCCGCTGGTGTCACCCAGTGTTCCCAGGTTGACGACCATGAGGTCGGCACCATGATGGCGGGCCAGCACACTGATCGCTGCGCCACCGCGGGCGAAATTGCGCACCATCTCGGTCGTCACCTCTGCCGGAAAAGCGGAAACGCCACGTGCAGCGACACCATGATCTCCGGCAAACACACAGATGCGGACGTTCTCTATTCGTGGTCGTTCGCGACCTTGCAAGCCGGCTAACTGCACAGCCAGTGCTTCGAGCCGACCCAATGCACCCGGTGGTTTCGTCAGCTTATCCTGCCGCTGTGCCGCAGCGGCTTCAGCCCCGCTATCCGGCGCCCGCAGCGGCTCATCTACCCATGTCAGGCTCACAATGGCTCCCCTTTCAGCAGCTGCGGCAGGCCCGCGATCATATGAATCACTCGATCGCTATGACGCGCTACTGCCTGATGCAGCCATCCCGCCTCATCGACGAAGCGGCGTGACAACTCACCCAACGGCACAATGCCCGAACCGGTTTCATTGCTGACCAGAATGATCTCACTCGGCAACGCTGAAAGCACATCGAGGAAGCGCGTTTTCTCCGCCACCCATCCCAGCGCATCATCTTCCATCAGCCAGTTCGTCAACCACATGGTGAGGCAATCGACCAGCAAACAACGCTCCGCCGCTACCTGCGACTTGATGGCTGTGGCCAGATGCAGTGGCGACTCCAGCGTGACCCATTGCTCGGGCCGGCGCTCGCGATGATGCTGAATACGCGCGGCCATCTCCGCGTCTTGCGCCGTCGCGGTCGCAATATAGGTGACGGGTAGACAGGTTTCAGTCGCCAACTGTTCGGCGAATGAACTCTTGCCCGAGCGGGCGCCACCAAGAATCAACTGTTTCACTACGAATCCACCACACAATCGAGTAGCTGGCGCTCAAGCTGCACGCAATCCGGTTTGCGGCGGGCGACCAGTTCCACCCGGCTGTCATCGGCTTGCGCCAGCGGCAGGCTGGTCAGCACTCCATCTGCCATATTGAAGCCGACGACACCCCGATTGGTCAGAACAACCGCCTTGATCCGTTCTGCGTCAACACCCGACAGCAACAGATATAGCCGCTCGTGATCAAAGACAAAGTCCTCACCGAAGATCCAACCGACACTGAAGAAGCCATCCTGCTCGTGGGTTTTGCACCGGAAGCCTGTCGCGGGCAGCGTCTCATCCATGGCATGCACAGCGCCCTCCAGGATCGCCATGCAGGCAGCCGCTTCGGCCTCCACATCACTGCGGGGATGTGCCGGCGCAAGCCATTCCGGCTTCACTGCGCCGTCGCTGACGACATACAGCGGTGTTTCTCCCAGGCCCATGTCATCGAGGAAGCTGCGCAACCCCTTGATCTCTTCGCCCTCATAGAGATCCTGCTTGTTGGCGACAATACAGTCAGCCACTTCCAGCTGCTGGCGAAAGGTGTCATGACCGGCATAGCGTGGATCGACGATCTTGCGCGCATCCACCAAAGTAATCACCGCGCGCAGGTCGAGCACAGCCCGATATTCCGGCTGCTGCAGCACCTTCACCACCTCCTTCGGATGCCCGAGGCCGGTTGGTTCGATCAACAAACGTGCAGGCTTCGCCGCACTGATGAGTTGATTCAGCGCCACCTGCATCGGCAATCCCGCAGCGCAACACATGCAGCCGCCCGGCACCTCACGAATGAATACCTCCCCCTCGTCGCCACCCGCCAGCAACCCGGCATCAATACCAACGTCACCGAATTCGTTGACGAGCACGGCCCAACGTTCCGTTGTCGGCTTGTCACGCAGCAACGCCCGGATCGCCGTGGTTTTCCCGGCACCAAGAAAACCGGTGATAACGTTGGTGGGAATCGGGTGATCGATGATCAGGTTCAATGGAGAAACTCCTGACTGTCTGGCCAGAGGATATAGCAGCCGGTGCTAGCGCTACTGTAGAAAACCAATCAAAGCTCCACCCCTTTCTGCGCCTTGATGCCGGCGCGATAGGCATGCTTGATGTCACGCATTTCGGTGACGGTGTCGGCGTAGTCGATCAGCGTCTTGTCGGCACCGCGACCGGTAATGATGACGTGCTGCATTGGCGGGCGGGTTTTCAAGGCTTCGATGACTTCTTCAATTGGCAGATAGCCCAGTTTGGTGACGATGTTCAGTTCATCGAGCAAGATTAGGTCGATGCCCGCGTCCTGGAGGAAACCGAGCACGAGCTCCCAGGCTTTACGCGCGGTTGCGATGTCCCGTGATTTATCCTGCGTTTCCCAAGTAAACCCTTCACCCATGACGTGATATTCCACCTCGCCGGGGAAGCGTCGGAAAAAAGCCTCTTCGCCGGTGGAAAAACTGCCTTTGATGAACTGCACCACGGCGACTTTCATGCCATGTCCAAGCGCCCGTGCAACCATGCCGAAGCCGGAGCTGCTTTTTCCCTTGCCGTTGCCGGTGAGTACGATGACGATGCCACGTTCTTCCGTCGCTTTTTCAATACCAGCATCGACCACTGCTTTTTGCCGCTTCATACGATCGCGGTGTTTCGAATTCATTTTGTCAGTCATTCAATCCCTCTGTTCCAGTCTCCGCCATAGATGTCGCGCAGTATGACGATGATTGCATGGGCCGCGGCAAAAACCGAGGTATAAAGTGCGGTCGCTCTCAAAAAGCGGGGATAATACTTCAACGTCTCCCGCCAATAATTCGCAATAGTGGTGTTGTCGTACTGGCCAGAAAGCCAGTGGTACGCGCCGTTGGAAATCACAAAGCAGACACTGGTTGAGACGACAATAACCCATGCCAGCAGAAAAATGTCTTTCACACTGCCGCGATATTGCGCTGCAAACCAACGCCCACCCCACCACAAACTCGCGTAGGCCGGAACAAGAAACGTATAGGCGGGAGAGATGCAGTAAGCTTCCGCACCCCCTTGCGTAATCGCGAAGTAGTCGATGGCAGCGGCCAGCGCCAGAAACAGCACCAGCCACCGGCTCTGGTGAAGGTAGAACCCGGCTGCG
>CAZQXF010000240.1:0-4616 GCA_964596975.1 uncultured Thiotrichales bacterium
TTCTCTTATTTTGCCGATCAGACGCTGCTGTAGTTGTTGGCGGTCGCCTTGCCAGTCAGATTTTTC
Organism: uncultured Thiotrichales bacterium; assembly: GCA_964596975.1. GTDB lineage: Bacteria > Pseudomonadota > Gammaproteobacteria > UWMA-0217 > UWMA-0217 > JALSHZ01. The sequence continues at coordinate 67 of CAZQXF010000240.1, forward strand.
CCGTGGCACGGCTTTGCCTTTGCGGTAGATGTAGAAACCCTGCCCCGATTTTTTCCCCAGCCAGCCTTTTTCGACCATGCGATCGACCTCGGCGGGCAGCGCCAGCCCGAGCTTGTCGGCGAGTATCTGGCCGACATGCTGACAGATGTCGAGGCCAACGGTATCGGCCAGCGCCAGCGGCCCCATTGGCATGCCATAGTCGGTGGCGGCCTTGTCGATGACGACGGCGGGGATACCTTCCTGATAGCACTGCATGGCTTCCATCAGATACGGCATCAGTATGCGGTTGACGAGAAAACCGGGCGCACTCTTGACGGGCAGCGGGAGTTTATTGAGGTGGCGCGTGGCCGCCGCCGCTTTGGCGCGGACCTCCTTACTGGTGAGCTGATCGTCGAACACGACTTCGACCAGTGGCATCTTGATGACGGGATTGAAGAAATGCAGCCCGACCAGCCGGTCTGGTTGTTGCATGGCTGCCGCAATCTCGTCCAGCGGAATGCTCGATGTATTGGTGGCGAGAATGGCATCAGGGCTCGCCTCATTTTCCAGCGCTTTGAAAATATCCTGTTTGACTTCCAGGCTCTCGAACACCGCTTCGATGATCAAGTCTGCCTTTTTTACCGCCAGGCCCTCACGGTCGGGCGTCAAGCGATCGATCGCCTGTTGCAGCGCAAAGCGATCGCGCTTATAGCGCTTGCGAAAATGGCTGGCGGCTCGACCAACCGCGCGGGCCAACGCTTCATCACTCATGTCCTGCAGCGTGACCTCCATCCCCTGCATAGCGCACCAGGCCGCGATATCCCCACCCATCACCCCGGCGCCGATCACATGCACATAATGTGGCTGAAACAGGGTCTTGTCGCCCAGCCCTTTCAGGCGTTCTTGCAAAAAGAAGACCCGTACCAGGTTTTGCGCTGTCTCGCCAACAATCAACCGGGCGACGGATTCCGCCTCCGCCTCGAACATCTGCGGATCTTGGCTGCCGGTTTTTTCCCACACATCAATTTGTGCATAGGGCGCGGGGTAGTGATCCTTGTTCGCCTTTTTTGCCACCTGACGTCGCAGCAACGATGCAATGGCCGGGCGCAACAGCGATTGCTCCAGCACAGGTGCATACCAGGGTGGACGATGTTTTTCGGGACGACTTGTGAGCATTGCTACAGCCGCATTGCGCAGCGACCGCTGCGGTAGATTCTCATCCACCAGGCCCATTTTTTTTGCCTGATAGCCATTGACGGCCCGCCCCGACAGAATCAGATTCATCGCCGGCAAAACACCCAGCAAGCGGATCGAACGCACGCTGCCGCCAAAGCCCGGATGAATGCCCAGCTTCACCTCCGGCAAACCGATTTTCGTGCTCGCCTCATTGGAGGCGATGCGGTAGTCGCAGGCCAATGCCCACTCAAGCCCCCCACCGAGACAAAAACCGTGAATAATCACCAGCGTCGGCATCGGCAGGTCTTCGTATTTCTGGAAAATCGCCTGTCCCTTGCGGATGAATTCGAGCGCCTGATGTTCGTCTGTGACCTTACGAAAATGACTGATATCAGCACCGGCGACAAAACCGCTGGGCTTCGATGAATGAATGACCAGCCCCTTTGCACCGGAAGCACGAATGTCATCGCAAGCGCGGTCAATTTCATTCAATACATCGACGCTGAGGACATTCGCCGATTTACCCTCGACGTGAAGATCCAGCCATAACAACTGATTGTCGTCCTGCGTGAGCGTGAGATGTGTGTAATCGGCCATTGTCTTTTTTTCCGGGTTCATGTTCGTTCCACCAGCATGGCACCACCCTGCCCGCCGCCTATGCACAGACTGGCGATGCCTTTTTGCGCATTTTCGCGCGCCAGCACATGCGCCAGATGCAGCACGATGCGCGCACCACTGGCACCCACCGGATGACCAAGACTGATGCCACCGCCATCGAGATTGAGCCGCTCCAGCGGGATCTCGCCGAGTGCCGCATCCAGACCCAGTTCGTTACGGCAGTATTCGTCATCGCAGAGCGTTTTCACACAGGCCAATACCTGTGCCGCAAATGCTTCATTGATTTCGAAATAATCGATATCGGACAAGGCCATGTCGCGCTGCTGTAGCAACTGCGCAATGGCATGGGTCGGACCAAGCCCCATTTGCGCCGGATCGACACCTGCCCAGGTTGCCGGATGGAGCCGCGCCAGGATGGGCAGATCATATTTTTCGACAGCATCCTCACTGGCAAGAATCAATACCGCGGCACCATCCGTGACCTGGGCGCTGTTGCCGGCCGTCACCAGGCCGTAAGGCCGATCGAACACCGGCTTGAGTTTAGCCAGCTTTTCCAATGACGAATCCGCACGCAAGCCATCGTCATGATCGTAGAGCTTGCCGCTGCTAGCATATAACGCGACGATCTCCTCCAGATACCCTTTCTCAACAGCAGCAGCCAGTCGCTGATGGCTTTGCAGAGCATATCGATCCATCTCGTCACGCGAGATACCAAAACGCCAGGCGAGGTTTTCTGCGGTCTGTCCCATGCTGAGACCAACAACCGGATCGCTGAGTCCCTTGAGCAGTGCAATAACTGGCGCAAAATAACCCGCGCGCAGGCGCGACAGCATTTTCAGCTTCTGCCCTAGCGTTTTCGCACGACGCCAGTCGGCCAGCCAGGCAACCATCTCGGGACGAAACAGCAACGGCGCATGACTCATTGCCTCGACGCCTGCCGTGAGCACCAGATCAGCGTAGCCATGCGCAATATTCCGGCTTGCGCTATCCAGCGCCTGCATACCTGACGCACAGTTACGCTGCACCGTAAATGCCGGCATACGTTCGCCACAACCGAGACGCAACGCCATAATGCGCGCGATATTCGACTCATCGGGACTGGGCATGACACAGCCGACGATCACTTCATCAAATGCCTGTGGCGAAAACGGCTGACGCAACAGCAGTGGCTTGGCCGCGCCAAGCAACAGATCAGCCGCATGAAATGCGTTGGGTTTGCCGCGTGCCCGCAGGAAGGGGGTACGGGCACCATCCACCAGATATACCGCTCTTTCAGTCATTGGCTATTTTTCCTGTACCGTCATGTCGGCTGCTGGGTCTGCCTGGGTGAAAAATACGCTGCCGGAAAGGCGTCAACCTCGATGGCCCGGCGCATTGCCTGCCAGGCATCGCACAAACGCTCTGCCGCCGCTTCGTTGATGATCTTTTTGTCGAGTGCATCATCGATCTTTTCCGGCCAGCTGTGCCCATCGACCAGCCCTGCACGTACCTTCTGTTTGAGCAATTTTTCCAACTCGGCCACCGCCAGCGCCTTTGTAAACGCCACCTCGATACGGCCAACGCGGTCGTCCGGGTCGTCACTGACATAGACACCCTGCGTCAATCGATCCCGGGTTGGGGAATCGTGCAACGCAATATCCGCGACAGCATGAATCTGGCGGTCATTGGGTGGGCCATAGGGTTTGCCAAACGGGAACATCAGAAAGCGCAGAACTTTCGCCAGCCAGGGAAACGGCAGATTGTGAAATACCGCCAGCATCGCCTGCTGCGCGCGATGCTGGGTCAAGGTGCAGGCGTAGTCGACCAGGGGCATATCAGCCTCTGGTTCGCCCTGACATTCAAAATGTTTGAGTACCGCCGAGCACAGATAGAGGTTGGCCAGAATATCAGCAAACCGACCGGACAGCCTTTCACGGCGTTTCAGCGACCCACCCAGGGTCAACAGCGCGTAGTCGGTCAACAGCGCAAAGCCGGCGATCAAACGTGTCAGGTGCCGATAGTATCGGCGCGTGGCGGGCGGCCCACTGGTTTCAAAAATACCGGCTGTCAAACCGAACCAGAAACTGCGTACAAAATTACTGAAGATAAACAGGCTGTGATTGAGCAAGGCATGATCAAAGGCTTCGATATTGTTGCCCTCGACCGCTTGCATTTCTTTCAGCAACCAGGGATGGCCACGAATGGCACCCTGACCGAAGACGATCAGATTACGTGTCAGGATATTCGCCCCTTCGACGGTAATCGCGATGGGGATGGACTGATAAACGCGGCCGATATAGTTGGAAGGCCCAAGGCAAATCCCCGAGCCGCCCTGAATATCCATCGCATCGTTGATCACCCGACGCATGCGCTCGGTCAGCTGATATTTGAGCAATGCGGTAACAATCGCTGGTTTGTGTCCATTGTCGAGCGCCATCAGCGTCAGCATACGACCAGCATCCATGATATAGGCATTGCCCAGAATACGTGCCAGCGGCATTTCTACGCCTTCGAACTTGCCGATCGGCAGGCCAAACTGGGTTCGTACCCGCGCATAGGCACCGGTGGTGCGGCTCGCCATTTTCGCCCCACCGACCGACAACGCCGGTAGCGACACGCCACGACCTTCACCCAGACATTCCACCAGCATGCGCCAACCGCGCCCCGCCTGCTCTACCCCACCAATCAACCAGTCGAGGGGAATAAACACGTCATGGCCAAAATTTGGCCCGTTCTGGAAAGGGGCATCGAGCGGAAAATGCCGCTCACCAATTTCGACACCAGGGTGGTCGGTGGGA
>CAZQXF010000241.1:0-4613 GCA_964596975.1 uncultured Thiotrichales bacterium
CAGATTGCCGCTGAAACGCGTCAGATCAAGGCGGGAAATGTGAGTTTACGACCCATAGGGAAGTGGGGAGTGCAGACAATGCATGGAGCAATTGTCTGCCATGGGTAAATGACCATTTCCCAACGCAGAGATGGCGTGTTTCAGTGGTGAGCTGAGCAGTTACGATAAAAAAAGCCCCGGCCAAAGCGGACAGGCCGGGGTAATTCTATGGCTCGATTTGGGGATTCGAGCCAGCCCCCCCGCTCAGGGAGGATAGCGGAGGGAAGCGCTGGGCTTAAGCGCTTGTTAACGCGACTAAGTCTACCACAGAGATCTGTTCACTCAACAGTGAATTGCGAATTTCAAGGAACCGCGTCACATTTTGTTTGTTTTTGTGAGAAATGCGGGTCAGTGTGCTTCGTCCCAGTTGTGGCCGATGCCGACATCAGCGATCAGTGGAACCTTCAGTTTGGCGGCGGATTCCATGATGGCTGCAATGTTCTTCGCTTCATCGCTGGCCTTTGCTTCATTCACTTCAAAGACGAGTTCGTCGTGGACCTGCATGATCATGATCGCGCTGCTGTTGTTCTCTTGCAGCCACTGATCGACGCGGATCATTGCCATCTTGATGATGTCGGCAGCGGTGCCCTGCATCGGCGCATTGATCGCGGTGCGTTCAGCGTACTGGCGGCGCTGGTTGTTGCGTGAGTTGATGTCCGGCAGATACAGCCGCCGCCCGAACACGGTTTCCACATAGCCCTGCTCATGCGCCAGTTCGCGGGTCGATTCCATGTAATCCTTCACGCCGGGGTAACGGGCAAAGTAGAGATCGATATACTCCTGCGCTTCGTTGCGACCAATGCCCAGCTGCTTGGCCAGGCCGAATGACGACATGCCGTAGATCAGGCCGAAATTGATGGCTTTGGCGGCGCGGCGCTTGTCGGGGCTGATGTCGTCCGGGTCGCCGCCGAATACTTCCGCAGCGGTGGCGCTGTGGATGTCCTTGCCTTCGGCGAAGGCCTTCAGCAGACCCTCATCGCCGGAGAGGTGCGCCATGATACGCAGCTCGATCTGCGAGTAGTCCACCGCGACGATGCGTTTGCCTTCGGGTGCGGCAAAGGCCTGACGAATGCGGCGTCCCTCCTCGGTTCTGACCGGGATGTTCTGCAGATTGGGGTCGGATGACGACAGCCTGCCGGTAGAAGTGACCGCCTGATGGTAGGAGGTGTGCACCCGACCCGTTTGCGGATTGATCAGCTCGGGCAGCTTGTCAGTGTAGGTGGATTTGAGCTTGGCGAGGCTGCGGTGTTCCAGAATCAGTTGCGGCAGCTCATAGCTGAGCGCCAGCTCCTGCAGCACATCCTCCGCGGTTGAAGGCTGTCCCTTGGGTGTTTTGCGGATCACCGGCAAGCCCAGCTCCTCGAACAGGATCTGTTGCAGTTGTTTGGGTGAGCCGAGATTGAATGGGTGGCCCGCCACTTCATGTGCCTGCTGTTCAATCTCCTGCAGGCGTTTTGCCAGCTCGCCGCTCTGGCGTTTCAGCAGCCCGGCGTCGATGAACACGCCGTTGCGCTCGATCGAGGAAAGCACCGGGATCAGCGGGATTTCGATCTCCTCGTACAGTTTTTGCAGTGACGGAATGGCGCTCAGCTGTGGCCAGAAATGTTCATGCAGGCGCAGCACCATGTCGGCATCCTCGGCGGCATAGGGGATGGCGAGAGCCAGATCGACCTGGTTGAAGGTCAGTTGTTTTGCTCCTTTCTTTCCGGCCACGTCCTCGAAGTGGATGTTCTCGTGGCCAAGATGCTTTTCGCAGAGGGTGTCGAGGTCGTGCCGGCTCGATGTCGAATTGAGCACATACGACTCCATCATGGTGTCGTGGCGAATGCCTCGCAGGGTAATGCCGTGATTGCCCAGCACGTTGCGGTCGTATTTGAGGTGATGGCCGATCTTGGCCTTGTCGTCGTCTTCGAGCAGCGGCCGTAGTTGTTCCAGCACCCAGTCACGCGACAGCTGAGGCGGAGCGCCGGGGTAGTCGTGGGCGACGGGGATATAGACCGCCTCGCCTGCCTGCACCGCAAAGGAGAGGCCGACCACTTCGGCGCGCATGTAGTCGATGCTGGTGGTTTCGGTGTCAAACGCGATCAGCTTGGCCTGTTGCAAGGTGTCGAGCCACTCGTGGAATTCCTGTTCGGTGACGATGGCGCGGTAGTTGCCATCGGCAGGCGGCGTCTCGCCCGATGACTGGTTCAGCTCCTTCAGCCAGGTGACGAATTCGAGATCCTGGTACTGCTGTCGCAGCAGATCATCATCCGCCGGTTTGAGTTGAAGGTCGTCGATGCTTTCGTGTAATGGCACGTCGAGCAGAATGGTCGCCAGTTCGTGTGACAGTGGCAGTTGCTCCAGCGCGGCTTTGAGGTTTTCCCCTACCTTGCCGCCGATCTTGTCGGCGTTGTCGATCACGCCTTGAAGTGAACCATACTTCTCCAGCCACTTTACCGCCGTTTTTGGGCCCACCTTGTCGACGCCGGGAATGTTGTCCGAGGTGTCGCCGACCAGGGTCAGATAGTCGACGATTCGCTCGGGTGGCACACCAAACTTCTCGACCACACCCGCCGGGTCGAGGGTTCGATCCGTCATGGTGTCGATCAGCGTGATGTGGTCGTCAACCAGTTGTGCCATGTCCTTGTCGCCGGTGGAGATCAGCACATCGAAGCCCTGCTCACGAGCCTGTTTGGCCAGCGTACCGATGACATCGTCGGCCTCGACGCCTTCCTCGACGATAACGGGGATGCCGAGGGCGCGAATCATGTTGTGCAATGGCTCGATCTGCTGCGCCAGCTCATCTGGCATCGGCGGACGCGTGGCCTTGTATTCCGGATACAGGTCATCGCGAAAGGTTTTGCCCTTGGCGTCGAACACCACCGCCATGTGGGTCGGCTGGTATTCGCGCAGCAGCTTCTTGATCATGCTGACCACACCACGAACGGCACCGGTAGGCTGGCCGTTGCTGGTGGTGAGCGCCGGCAGGGCGTGGAAGGCGCGGTAGAGATAGGATGATCCGTCGACCAGGATCAGTGGTGGGCGTTGCTTGTCAGTCATGGTAGCGCCGTTTGCTGAGGAGGGTCTGCATTTCAGGTTTTTACCCGGATTTCTCACCGGATTGACGAGCCCTCGCTTGTTCTTTGAATCCACAAGGGATTTTGTTCAGTCGGAAATACACACTGTTATTCCGCTCCTTCACAAAATCCTCTGTGAATCCAAAGCCCTGCGCGATCATCTCGCCACCCGGTGAGAAATCCGGGTTAGAATGCCGCCCATTCACGAATGAACGGGCCGGGCAATCCCGGAATCTTAGCACCAAGGACCCACGACTGATGAATCATGACAAGGGCAAGACGCATCCGGGCATGCTGCCGGTCGATGATACCGAGCTGACACACGAAAGCTGGAAGATCTTCCAGATCATGGGGGAGTTCGTCGAAGGCTTCGAGCGCCTGGCGCGGATCAAGCCGTCGGTGAGTATTTTCGGCTCGGCGCGTACGGCACCGGATCATCCCGACTACCTGCTGGCAGAGGAGATCGCCTATCAGCTTTCCGAAGCGGGGTTTGCGATTGTCAGTGGCGGCGGCCCCGGCATCATGGAAGCAGCCAACAAGGGGGCACAGCGGGGCAAGTCACCGAGTATCGGGCTCAACATCAAATTGCCACAGGAGCAGCTGGGCAACCCCTATCAGGACATCTCGCTATCATTCCGCCACTTCTTCTCCCGCAAGGTCATGTTCGTCAAGTACGCCTCGGCCTATGTCGTGCTGCCCGGCGGTTTTGGCACGCTCGATGAGTTGGCGGAAATGCTGACGTTGGTGCAGACCGGCAAGTCACGGCGCATCCCGATCATTCTGGTGAATCGGCGTTTCTGGCAGGGCTTGCTGGGCTGGTTCGAGCAAACCTTGATCACCGAGGGCACGATTTCGCCCGATGACATGGATCTGTTCACCATCGTCGACACGCCCGAAGATGTGGTCAATACGGTGTTCGACTACTATCAGGCGCGGGGCTTCGAACCCACCATGCTCGAAAAACAGAAGCTGCGCGAACTCTGATGGGCATGGCGAACGATATGGGCACCGACACGGAGCCAACCCGGTTGCAAGCGACCCGCAAGGTCACCCTGGTAGGTGCGTTCGTCAATGCATTGCTGGCGCTGGCCCAGCTGCTTGGTGGTGTGTTTACCCACTCCCAGGCGCTGATTGCCGACGGTGTGCATACCCTGTCGGATCTGGCGAGTGACTTCATCGTGCTGCTGGCCGCCCATGAGGCGCATCGTGATGCAGACGAAGAGCACCCATATGGTCACGGGCGTATCGAAACGCTGGCCACGGGGCTGCTGGGCGTTGGCTTGATCGTGGTCGGCGTTGGTATTGGTTACGATGCCGCCACCCGCTTGCTGAATCCTGAGCGCCTTTTGAACCCCACGCCAATGGCGCTGTTCTTTGCCGCGTTAGCGGTATTTTCGAAGGAAGGCCTGTATCACTACACCAAGCGGGTTGCGAAGAAACTCCGTTCGACGATGCTGGAAGCCAACGCCTGGCATCACCGTTCCGATGCCATTTCATCGCTGCTCGTTATCGCCG
>CAZQXF010000242.1:0-4602 GCA_964596975.1 uncultured Thiotrichales bacterium
AATTTCTTTGAGGTCCTGACGGAGCCGCTGGAACCGGTCAGTCAGCGACTGCCAACCCGCCTTTTTGCCAAGGAACTGCATGAATGGTCTGCCGAGAGTAGATTCTGTCATTGATCCTGGAGTCCGGTTTTGTTGTTGTAGCGATGCTGCATATCGCTGTCTTATGCAGTGAATTGACCGGCTGTTCGAAGGAAAGTTCCAGTGGCTACTCGCTGGCATCATGCGCGATCGGTTGGCAGGTGAGCTTGTCGAAGACGACCACCTGTTCGCCCGGCGGTGGTGCCTTGCCTTGCAGATCGATACCGCATTCTTTGCCGTCTAGTGTTTTCAGTCGCAGCACTTGCATGGATGCCAGCTCGACCTGAAACCAGCCGGATTCGTCGGTCGTCGAGAACTCGGCAAGATCGGTGAAGCTGGCATTGCGAATGGCTGTGTTATCTGGTGATACCGCTTGCCCAACGACGACGACAACCGGTGAGACCCGCCAGGCAAGGTGGCTGATATTGCCAGGGTACAATGTCACTTTGCGTACGCTGCTATCGAACTGCACCAGCCTGTCGCCACGGGGCCGTAGTGAAACCTCGTATTCGCGATAGGGCTCAAGCAGGATAAGCTTGCGTTTCTCGCTACCATCCGGTTTTACCGTCAGGTTGCCTATTTCGATGTCAAATGGTTCGTCACTGTCTTCCACCTCGACGACCACGCCGGCAAGGCCGGTTTTCTTGTTACTCAATGCAAGGGTGGTCGATGAGCTGGTAGCGGTGATGTGCGCACCGGCGGTAAAGAACGATGTCCTGTCGTCGTTCTGATAGAGAACGCGGTTTTCGATAAAACCACTGCCGAGTCGGTAGTTTCGTTCCAAACGCAGGCCGAGGTCATCGCCGGTTGCCGCAGACTTGATAAAAACGCTGTCTTTGCCTTGTAGCTGATTGTCGTGACGTAGCGCCCGGCTAAGGCGCGCATTGACGTGCAAGCCATGTTCTTGCTCTTCGGGTGTGTCGATCCAGCTGCTGGAAAAGGCCTTCTCAAGTTGTGGCTGCCTGGAAGTGTACTCAAGATTGAGCAGCCAGCGCTGGTCGGATCGATCGATGTTCCAGTTCGCCGTCAGCCGCCATGTTGAGCGACCGCGATGAAGCAGTGTGCGCGTATATTTCAGCGAATAGTTTGTTTTTTTCTCGCCCAGGCTGTTCCTGCCTTGCTGTGCCCGCATGACCAGATTGTCCTTGCCGATATTGGCACTCAGCGTCAGGTCGGTATTGTGGCCAATGCTGAACAGTGGGTGGGGCTGGGTATTTTCGGCGCTGTTGGCCGGACTCAGTGAACGATGGTTCAGGTTGACGCTGAACAGGGCGTTCCGGGTATCGATGGTAGCGTAGTGGCCTTGCGACTGCCGTGATCCTCCGAGGACGCCGCCATGAACGGAAAACCGCGGCAGGAAATAATATAGCCCTCCCTGCAGGGTTGCCTCTTGTTGCGTGACCGCCAGTAGTTCCACTTCTCCACCGATATTATCTCGCAAGCGAAAGCGCGAACCGGCATGCACAATGCTGTCGTCGGTTGTTACCGGAACAGCGCCGCGCTCGCTGCTGCTGGTAATTTCCAGCAGCGAGCCGGCCTCGAGAAAATGCAAGGCATGATCAGCCGGTGGGATGAGTACGGAACGGGTAAAAAGGTGTCTCTCCTCGCGATCGCCGCGGCTGTTCTTGACGCGCACGGTAACCTTGTAGGTGCCATCAGGGAGTGTTGTGGTATCGAGTTGGCGATTTCCCGGGTTGTAAAATCGGGAACTGAGGAGTTTGCCGTCGCGGAGGATGTCGACCCTGCTTCGTTCTTCGAGGTAGACAAAAATGGGACTGCTGCGCAGTAGCCGAAGATTGTTACGCATTTTCAGCGTTCGTGCCATCCGGAGCCCGAGAAATCCGCGGCTACTCAATAGCGGTGAGACCTGGCCAATACTGTCCATGGTTCCCAGTGCCCAGGTCCATTTTTTCAGGTCGTGTTCGAAGCGCAGTGAGTCCAGTGTGAAATCCTGATTTTCCTCCAGCCGCATCTGACCAATCAGACGGGATTTTCCATAGGCGATGATCGAACGGCTGTTGAAAGAGTGGTAACGACCATTGCTGTCGCGGGAAACCAGGGCGTCGATGGAATGGATACTGGATAGTGTTTGCTCGGGCTCGGATAGAAATTGTTCGCTGGCCAACGATATTCTCTCCAGATAACGTGGATTGATGTGCAGATCCACGCGAAAATTATCTCGATCGAAAACCACCGCGGCAATGGGTGGCTGTGGTGTTGTGCAGCTGGTTTGATTTTTCTCACCACAGATCAGTTCGCTATGGGGGTCGAGTGGACCTGAAATTGCCGAGATAATGTCAGGCCGTGCAGTTACATGGGGCAGTTTGCTGACGATCCCGGCAGGGTTGAGCAGTTGGATCGATTCTTCGTCGAACCTTGCCATTGTTGTTGTCACCAGGTGATTGCCATAGTAGATATCCACCAGCGTCGTTTCATCGCTGGCGAGATTCTCAAAGCCCTCCGGCGGAGCGGTTTTCACGGCAAACGCAGGGGATGGCGTGGCGGCATCAGGATGAGCCAGTAACCGGGTGGTGTCGGCGCCAGGGATAGTCTCAGGGGGTGGCTGTGAGCTGATGAAGATCGGGATATCGGGGATTGCGTCCGGGGCAGCCAGCGTAACCCCGGCCGGCAGGCAGGCAGCGGCTAGCGTGAGCCATAGCTGAAACAGTACGACTGCTGGTCTCATGGCACGGACGCCGTGTGCGACTGATCAGGGGAAAGTCTTCAGCGAATTGCCCTGGCTGTTGGCGATGTGAAACTCGACCGGTCCGGATCCGGGAAGCGCGATCTCCCAGCGGTTTCCTGGATAGAGCCTTTTGTCCTGGAGCGAGGCGCATTCGTTCTGTTGCGGATGATCGCTTGGGCATTGCTTGCCACGGAACAGCAGTGCATTGGCATTCCCCTCATTGGCAATAACCAGGCGGTTGCCTAGCCGCTGGGCGACAAGTTCGCTGTGAGGGTTATCGGGCTCTGCAAGCACCAGGACCTCGTAGCCGACCATCACCTTGATACCGCTGCCTTTTGCCGTCAATTCGCCGGCTACCGGCTCCATCGTTACGCGGAAAACGGCTTCTTGTTCCCGTTTGGGATGAAGGTTGACGAAACGGATTCGTTTCTTTCTTCCCGGTGGCACAACCAGCTTGTGAGGTGATACAAGCAATCCGGATTCGCGTGGGTCGACGATTTTTTTCCGTTGCTCGGCAGTGGTGCCAGGATTGTCGATCACATAGGGCGTGACCTTCAGATACAACGGTGTATCGCCATTGTTTGTGACAGTGATGTCGCGGCGCACCGCATCATCGCTCTTGAAGACGATGATTGAATTGTCGATCTGCATTTCCGCTGACGCCGCGAGTGGTGACAAGGCGAGAATGCCGAGGACAAGGTAAATAGAACGGATATACCAGCTGTTATTCATGATCTTCCCTGATTGGCTTGGCATGGAGACTGATCCTTGTTCCATGTGGTGACTGAAAATACTGCGGCGCATTGTCTGCGCCGCAGTGGTCGTTCGATGTTGCTTGCTATTCCGGCGCAATCACCAGTGTCAGCGTACCGGTGTAGTCGCCGGCTGGTGCACTGCTGAAATCGGCAGTATTGACCGCAACCTCGATGGTGGCATTGGTCGCGCCATTACAGGTGGCGGAAAGCGTGTTGGCATTACTGCGACCGGTAAGGGCTGTCGCAAGCGTCATTGGCGCAGCACCGCTACCGTCGTTGAATGTGACCGAATAGGGCATGACCCCGGTATTTCCGTCGCTCAGTGAAAATGCACTGGCGCCGCCACTGCCTGTTGCTGTGACGCTATAGCTGCCCGTACCGTTGCGATAAATACAGGCGTCGGTTGATCCGGTTGCGCTGCCGTCGCTTTGTACTGTCAATGCGATGTCACTGAGCCCCGAGATCTTCACTTCAGACTGTTTCGTTACCGACAACGTGGTGCTGCCGGTTGAAGTTGTTCCCTGGTCACCATCGGTGGCCGCCAGTACGTTGCCGGTGGTTACCATGGCAACAATCGCCGCCGCGATCGCGATTTTGTTATTGAAGGTCATTGCGTGGTCCTTGATTATGATTGTTATTGTTTGGTGGGATTTTCCAAGTCAGTTTGGTCAATCCCCAGGTCCATTGTCGTATACGCAATCCATTGCGTGGCTCATGCGATGTAGTGCCGCAAAACAGTAGCCACGGATCTCTTTTCGGGCTTTAGGGGGAAATCTTTAGAAATTTCTGGGTGTCGACGGGGCGATTGTGATGGAGTGCAATATTGGCGGCTGGTTCAGGTGGTCCTGCCAGGAAATGTCAGCGCAGCGAGCAAATAGAGTAGCAGCGCCGACACGATCACAGTCGAGAAGCCCCAGTGCATGGCCATCAAGGTGGCGATGATCGCGCTGATGACCGAGGCGCAGCCGTTGATGCCCCATGCCCAGGGAATCATTGGCCTGGCGTTCATGCCAAGGCTCGCTAGGCCGAGCGGGAATGGCATGCCCATGAAAAACGCCAGCGGCGCAATGGTGATCAGAGTCA
>CAZQXF010000243.1:0-4588 GCA_964596975.1 uncultured Thiotrichales bacterium
TGCTCTCACCGTCAGGGCGGCGATTTCCCGTTCGGTTTCATCCTTTTCTGCCTGTTTGCTGCGGATGGCTTCTTCGATCTGTTGCAGCTTCGCCGAGTCGGTATTGATGACGGCATTGTACTGCGCATCGAGTGCTTTCAGTTCCGCTTCGAGCTGCTGCTTGCGCACGGGCAGCAGTGGGTTGTCCAGCAGAAACAGTGGCTGATCCAGTGCTACCAGCTCACCATCGTTGACGAGGACCTGCTGTAGCGTACCTTTGCTCGCGGTTCGCACTCGCGCCTCATCACCAACCCAGACGACGCCCTGTGCCAGGGTTGCATAGGGCATTGGCAAGGCCACGATACCCAGCAGGAGTGCGGCGGCGGATAGCGCGGCAATGGTCCAGGCGCGGGCACGATGACGCTGGATTTCGGCAGATTGAGACAGGTAGACAAAGATGTCCCAGCCCGGCTTCAGCAACAGTGCGTAGAGAAACAGCAGACCAACCGCCGCAGCGAGCAGCAATGAAACGCTGCTGAACCAGCCCACCAGCACCACCATGATGCCGAGCCGATAGAGCCAGGAGACAGGGCCATAGCCTGCCAGCCAGCGGGCTTCACCCGGCGCCAGATCCATCGGCGTGTGGATCTGTGCGCGCAGCAGTTTACGCCGCGCCAGATGGGCCCAGAAGACCTTGCTGCGGGCGGCCAGATTGGGAATCTCCAGCCAGTCGGCGAGCATATGGTAGCCGTCGAACTTCACCAATGGGTTGGCATTGAACATCACCGTCGAAATGCCGCCAATGGCGGTGGTGACGAAGGCCATGTCGCGGACCAGCCCATCGCTGACGTTGAGCCAGATGAACAGTGCAATGGCGGCAATGAAGACCTCGGCCATGATGCCAGCAGCGCTGACGAGAATACGGCGGTATTTGTTGTTGAAGGCAGTGGCTGCCGATGCATCCATATAGGGAATCGGCATCATTACCAGCAGTGTCACCCCCATTTCGTGTACCGCGCCGCCCCAGCGTCTTACCGCCAGCGCATGAGCCATTTCGTGCAGGGTTTTGATCACCGGATAACAGAACCACGCCAGCATCCAATAGCGCGATGAAGGCAGACTGCGGAGAGCATGCTCTGCGATCATGCCCCAGTGCTGCGCCAGCAGCACACCGGCCCAGGCGACGGTGCCGAACCAGATGAAGAAAAAACCGCGGCTGAAAATCCACTGGGTCTTGGGTGCCAGCTTATCGAGAATCCGGGTTGGGTCGAGCAAGCGCAAGCGGAATGACAACGGGTTGATCGCACCCATGCGCCGTTTCTTGTCACGGCGCTCCTGGCGCTGGAACAGCTCCTCGACATCGGGGGCGATATCGCACTGGATCAGGTCGGACTGATGCAGCAAGCCGATCAGGCGGACGATATCATCTTGGGAAGGGGCATCGTCCTTGAGTTCTTCGAGCATCTGTTCCCAGTGATACTCGACCGTGTGTTCACCATCGAGACGACCGATAAAGGCGTAGGCGATGGGGTCGAGGCGATGGTGCCGCCCGTTCGATTCGTCTTCCAGCACGTACCAGGTCTTGCCGCGCTGCACCTGCCGATGCACCTTGAGATGCTTGCGGATGCGGGCGTGCAGGTCGGCCACGCGGTACCACTGGTCGCTGAAGATGTGCTCGTTCATCATGAATGGCCTAACCGAACCAGACCCAGAGGCGGAATCTCAGCCAGTCGATGCTGCGGCGCAGGGTGGTCCACAGCAGGGAACGTTCTCCCACATCGATTCGGGAGACGCCCTCCATGCCCGGGCGCAGCAGCTGGGTCGGGCCAGCGACGATAGCTGCCTCGGCGGGGAAGACGTTGGCACCGTTGCTGACCTGGGCCATTGGCGTGATTTGGCGAACGTCGATGTCGAACTGGTCCTGCGGGCTGGCGGTCAAGGTCAGCTTGCCGTGGTGACCGGGTTCGAGGAAACGAATGTCACGCTCGTCGATGTCGACAATCACGCGAAAATCGTTCTGCGGTGCCAGGGTCAGTAACTTATCGCCCTCGTTGATGGGGGCGCCGAGCGCCTGGGTCAGATCACCGTCGATGACCAGCGCATCGAATGGCGCCACCAGGTGAACCTTGGCGAGTCGCTGTTTGATCAGCGCCAGACGCGCCTCGGCTTCCTCGATCTGTGCCAGCACGACGGAGAGTTCGCCGCGATCACGGCTGGCCAGCGCGGCACCATAGGCGCTGCGTAGTTGTGCGATCTCACCTTCGAGTTTGCGGCGTTCCAGTTTCAGCGCGTCATCTTCCAGATCGATCAGCACTTGTCCCTTGCTGACCCGGTCGCCGGGTCGGACATGGACTGCTTCGATATAGCCGTCGGTCGGCGCGCTGATGATGCGTTGAATGGCACCTTCGATTCGTGCCGGGGCATTCAACTGGAAAGGCACGGTGATGAGTGACCCGGCCCCAGCCAGCAACAAGATACTGAGAGGAACCACTTTATAGAGCAGATCGCCCCTGCTGAACAGTTTGCCGCCAAGTAGCTTGAATGCTCGCCAGTTGCGTTTCAGCCAGCTCTGGCTGATGTCGTGCTGCATTTTCAGCACGGGTGCGAGGAAGCTGGCAAGGTTTTCGCAAAGCGCCACATCCCTGTGGCTGAAGATGCGGTCGGCAGGCCGCTCCAGTAACAGTGCGCCAACGGCTTCGCCGCCGGCAAACAGTGGTACGGTACAGATGGCACCACCCTGGTGGCGTTCTGCCAGCTGACGATGCAGCAGGTGGATGCGACCACGCTGCTCGGCCGGTGGCGGGAATTCGACCGTTGCGTGTTGGTCAATGGCCTCATCCATCGCGGCCTCCAGCGCTTCGACCAGGGCCTGTCGGGGTTTGTGTTCGGCGCTGTTCGACAGACCAACCAGCTGACTTTCCTTGCCATCGCGGTAGCCGAGGGCGACGCGGTCGCAGTGCATCAGCGTGGCGATTTCAGTCGTCAGGGTGGTTGCCAGTGCCTTGAAGCTGTCCTGAGACAGCGCCGTCGCCAGCAGTCGGGTGAGAATTTCCAAGTCATCGCTGCTTGTCTGATCATCTCCTGCACGCTCGAACAGTTCGGTCAGCGAATCGAGACTCTGCTGTAGTGAGTCGATGATTTGCTGGCTGATGGCGGGATCGTCGCTGATGTAGCTGAAGGCAATTGACAAGGCCGGGTCGCTGTCGAGTGCTACGGGCAGGGCGACAATCCCGGCGGTATCGGGGTGCTGGCGATCTTCCGGATCCTTATGCACCAGCGGGCGGCGGTGGGCGACCGAGAGTTGCGCCGCTTTGACCAGCTGTGCAAGCCGTGGGGCCTGGGTGGGCCACTGCACGATAGAACGTTTTCCGGCCCTGGTGGTCAGATGCAGCAATCCGGCACGTACACCCGGAATACGGGCGCACTGCGCTTCTAGCCATTGGTGTAGGATTGCTTCTGACATCCCTGTGCGATTCCTCTCGATGGGTCCTGTTATTGTTGTTGACCACGCTGGCACTCGATGCCGGGCGGGTTTGTGACCTGCAGTGAGGATATCGTCCGAAGCGCGATTGTCATTAGGCAGTCAGTAGCAGAACTGCTGTCGCCGGCGGGAGATTCAGGATGGAATGGCGTTTTTGCGGGATGAGATGCCAATTGGACAGTTGGCACAGTCCTGATAGGATTGCGTACACACTAATATACTAATATTGATGGCGGACGATTGAACAAAACGAGCTTGAAAAAGTCTGCATTGCGATTTCTGCTGTGGCTAGTGCTGGTTACGATTGTTGCCGCTCCCGCGCAGGCGCGAGTCTATGTCTATACCGGCAATAATCCGATGGCCAAGATGATGCTGGATTTCATGGAGGTGATGGGCTTCATCCGTCGCCTTCCAGACCAGTATGCGGCAAATCTCATTGCCCGCAACCGGGGCTGGAGCGGGTTTCCGACCAGCAATCTCTGGGGTGTTTCACCCTATACCGGGATGGCCTCGCTGGCTGCACCAATGGCCATGAGTTCCATGCTGTCACAGCCGGGGATGGGCGGCTGGCCGGCCATGGGTAGTATGGCGACAATGCCCTGGTCTGGGAATTCGATGAGTTCGATGCCGTATGCTGGCTTGAATAACATGACGCAACCACTGGCTTCGCTTTCGCCCCCCGCCGACAACGGCAAGATCGAGATGACGGTCGAGGAGTTGCAGCGGCTGTTGGGCGAGCGCAGGCAAGGCAGCGGGATCAGCACTCAGGATACGAGCCAATCGTTGCCCGGCATTCATGCGGAAACAGGCAAGACGGTGAACGACGGTGGATTCAAGGCAGTGCCGACTCCACGCGTCAAGATGGATGCCCTGACTGGGCTATGGATGGGCAAGAACCGCGATGTGCTGACGATTACCGGGAACCGTTTCATCTGGACGGATCCGAAGGGCCGAATCACGAAAGGGACGTTCCGTCTCAATGGCGATACCATGCTGGTGCAGGCTGAAGGTGCCAAGACGCCAGCGGTCTATAAGGTGCGTTATCTCGGCGATCGTATGGTCGCCACCAATAAGGCGGGATTCAACTATGAATTTACCCGCTCGCGGGTGAAGCAGCCCCGCTGAGCA
>CAZQXF010000244.1:0-4553 GCA_964596975.1 uncultured Thiotrichales bacterium
GCCGAAGCCGCCGGCCTGCAGCCGATTGTCATGGATGTCGAATCTTTCGCCACCGCCAACGCCTATCGGCTGATCGAACCCTATATTCCCCACGATGCACCCAGCGACAGCAACGTGGTGGCGATCATCGATGTCGGCGCTACCATGACGAGCATCACTGTCACCGAAAACGAGCAGGTCATCTACTCTCGCGAGCAACCTTTCGGCGGACGCCAGCTTACCGAGGAAATCATGCGCCGCTACGGCCTGTCTTACGCCGAAGCCGGTCTGGCGAAGAAGGAAGGTGGCCTGCCCGACAACTACATCACCGAAATACTCACACCATTCAAGGACACACTGGCACAGCAGGCCAACCGCCTGATGCACTTCTTTTTTGCCAACAGCAGCCATGGCAGCGTCAACGAGATCATTCTGGCAGGTGGCACGGCAGGCATTCCCGGGCTGGACGAACTGATCGAGCAACACACCCACATCCGCACAACCATCGCCAACCCATTCAGCCAGATGAGCTTCAATTCAAAAATCAACCAGCAACGGCTCGGCAATGACGCCCCCGCCCTGATGATTGCAGTGGGCCTGGCATTGAGGAACTTCGACTGATGGCGCATATCAATCTACTCCCCTGGCGCGAGGCCAAGCGCAAGGAACAACAGAAGCAGTTTCTGCAGGCACTGGGGCTCGCTGCATTGGCCGGCATCCTGGTCGTCGTCGCTGCGCATATGGCGATTGGCCGGATCGCTGAGAACCAACAGGCTCGCAATGATCTCCTGAAACAGGAAATCCGTGTGCTCGACAAGCGCATTCGTGACATCAAGGAGCTGGAAAAGACCAAACAGGCGTTGCTGGATCGGATGGACATCATTCAGCAACTGCAACGCAGCCGACCGGTGGCGGTGCATTTGTTCGACGAATTGGTCACAACCCTGCCGGGCGGGCTTTACCTGACGCTGATCAAGCAGAAGGGCAACACGCTGGAGATTCGCGGCAAGGCCGAATCCGATGCGCGCGTATCCAGCTACATGAGCAACCTGGAGCGTTCGCCATGGCTGCAAGATCCGCGCCTGGAGGTGATCGAAACCGTGAAAGACGGACGCAAGGACAGCGGCCCGGTACTGCGCTCCTTCGTGCTGAAGGTGGACAAGGAGATGCCGACAACAGCATCGGGCGAGGAGAAGAGCAATGGATCTTGAAGAACTCAAGAACTTCGATGTCAGCGACCTCAGCAAGCTCGGATCGGCCCCGATTGCCATCAAGGCCATCTTTCTCGCACTCGCGTTTGCTGCGGTGCTGGGCCTTGGATACTACCTCGACACCAGTGCCCAGCTGGACACGCTGGAGAGCTTGAAAAACAAGGAAGCGGCGCTGAAAAAGGAGTTCGAAAAGAAACATCACAAATCAGCCAACCTGGAAGCCTACCGCGAACAACTGGCTGAGATGGAACACGAGTTCGGCGCCATGCTGCGACAACTGCCGGGCAAGACGGAAATTCCGGCAGTCATCCTCGACGTCTCGCAGACCGGGCTGGCGAGCGGCTTGCAGATTCTGTTGTTCAAGCCACAACCTGAAGTCAACATGGGTTTTTACGCCGAAAAGCCGATCAAGATCAAACTGCGCGGCAAGTACGACCAGATGGGGCGCTTTGCCAGCGGCATCGCCAGCCTGCCGCGCATTGCGACGCTCGACGACATCTCCATCAAGCCTGAAAAAAGTTCGGAGGCACTGACCATGGAGGTGACCGCCAAGACTTACCGCTACCTCGCCGATGACGGGCCATCGGCGAAGCACCAGAACAAGAAGAAAAGGAAGAAATGATGGCGGCAAGGAGCACTATCAGACGCATCGCCGGCATGCTGCTGGTGGCAGCGGCATTGTCCGGCTGCGACCAGAACAACCAGGATTTGCGCGACTACATCGACGAGATCAAGGCACAGCCAACCGGCGGCATCCCCCCGATTCCGGTGATTCCGCCTTACGATCCGTTCGAGTATCCGGAACATTTGCGCGATCCGTTCGACAGCAGCATTGTTGCCCCCGACCTGGTGCCGATTCCAAAATCGACATCCGGCATCCAGATCGACCGCAACCGCGCCAAGGAGTTTCTCGAAACCTTTCCGCTGGACGCGCTCAGAATGGTCGGCACCATGCAGCAGCAAGGCTCACTGTGGGCATTGCTCAAGACGCCCGATGGCACCATCCAGCGCGTGCGCGTGGGCAACTATGCAGGACAGAACTACGGGAGGATCACCAAGATCACAGACATGAAGGTGGAGCTGATCGAGATAGTTCCAGACGGTTTTGGTGGTTACAAGGAGCGACCGGCGGCCATTGCACTGAGCAGTGAGTAACGTTGGCGAAGTATTAAAATCAGGAAAAAACAGGTATATATGATGGATATGCGCGAAATCAAACGAACATGGGGTGGGATCCCGGCACGGATAGCAGTGTTCAGCCTGTTGCTGCTGATGGCTTTGCCATGGGCGGCGGCAATGGCAGAGACCACTGCACTGGAGGACATTCGCGTCAGTCGGCAGTCGGGCGATGCGCTGGACATCATCATGACCTTCTCTGGCACCGCGCCCGAGCCCCTGAGCTTCACCATCGCCAACCCGGCCCGCATCACGCTGGATTTCCCCAACACCCGCAATAACCTGCGTCGCCGCTCTCTGCCGGTACAGGTTGGCGCTGCCCAGAGCATCACCACCGCGCAGGCCCGGGATCGCACCCGCATGGTGATCAACCTGACGCGCATGGTGAAATACCAGACACGCACCGAAGGCAACAAGCTGATCGTCTCGCTCTCGCCCGCCGCGACGGCACCAAGCTATACCATCGAGCCACCGACCATCACGGCCTCACCGACGATTGCGACCACGCCAACACCGGCAACCCCGGTGCCCCCCGTCAGCAAGCCGGCAGCACGCCCGCTGTTCGGCGTCGCCGGCATCGACTTCCGCCGCGGGCCCGATGGCGCCGGCCGTGTACTGATCAAACTGCGAGATGCCAATACCCCGCTGAATATCAAGCAGCAGGGTTCGCGCATCGTTGTCGAGCTGAAGAACGCAACGTTGCCAGAAAACCTGCAACGCCACATGGACGTGCTCGACTTTGCAACACCGGTCGAGTCCATCGACGCCCGCTCCGTCGGCAACAACTCCGAAATTGTCATCAAGGCGAAGGGCAATTTTTCCCAGCTCGCTTACCAGTCGGATGACGTCTACACCGTCGAGGTTCGGCCACTGAAGGCTGCCAAGAAGAGTAAAAAGAAGCGGGAAATCAGCTACAAGGGCGAACGTCTGTCGCTCAACTTCCAGGACATCGAGGTTCGCTCGGTGCTACAGCTGATCGCCGACTTTACCGGCCTGAACGTGGTCGTCAGCGACAGCGTCACCGGCAATCTGACGCTGCGACTGAAGAACGTTCCCTGGGATCAGGCACTCGACATCATCATGAAAACCAAGGGTTTGGCGAAACGTCGCCAGGGCAACGTGCTCTATATCGCCCCGGCGAAGGAGATCGCAGAGCGCGAACAGCAGGAGCTGATGGCCTCGAAACAGGTCGCCGAGCTGACCCCGCTGCGCACCGAAATCATCCCGCTGAACTATGCCGACGCGAAGGAGATGGTCAGCCTGCTGAAAACCGGCGGGGGTGGCAGTGGCTCCAGCAGCGGTAGCGGCAACAGCATTCTGTCCAACCGTGGCAGCATCACGCTCGACCGCCGCACCAACAGTCTGCTGATTCAGGACACGGCAGAAAAACTGGACGAGATCCGCGCCCTGATCAAGACGCTTGACGTCCCCGTGCGCCAGGTGATGATCGAGAGCCGTATTGTTACCGCCAGCGACAAATTCACCCGCGAATTGGGCGTGACCTTCGGGGTGGCAAACACCAACAACACGGCTGACCAGACACTGACCACCGGATTTGAGGTCAACACCCCGGTCGGCACCTCGGCCGGTACCCTGGGCCTGGCACTGGCCAAGATCCCACTGGGCGCGAAACTCGACCTGGAACTGTCGGCAGCGGTGGTGGAAAACCGCGCCGAGGTGGTTGCCAGCCCACGCATCATCACGTCGAACAAGACCAAGGCGCGCATCGAGCAGGGCGTGGAGATTCCGTATCAGGAAGCCACCTCCAGCGGCGCAACCAACACCTCGTTCAAGAAGGCCGTGCTGAGCATGGAAGTCACGCCGCACATCACGCTGGATGACCGCATCAACCTGGAACTGGTCGTCAATCGCGACAGCGTGGGCGATGTGTTCAACAACATCCCAAGCATCGACACGCGCGAGATTCAAACCCAGGTGCTGGTGGAGAACGGCCAGACCATCGTGCTCGGCGGCATCTTCGAAGAAAACAAGATCAGCGGCGAGAAACGTGTGCCGTTCTTTGGTGATCTGCCGGTCATCGGGCAATTGTTCCGCAGCAACACCCACCGCAACGACAAGTCCGAGCTGCTGATTTTCGTCACCCCGAAAATCATCAACGAGAACCTGACATTGCAGTAGGCGGCAACCGCTCTGGCCTGAAAAAGCCCGCCTCGTGCGGGCTTTTTC
>CAZQXF010000245.1:0-4537 GCA_964596975.1 uncultured Thiotrichales bacterium
TGCGCGGGGCGCTGGGGAAACTGACGGATGCGGCGGTTGCTCGGTAAGGGTGGTAGGGCGAACGAATTTGCCCCTACGGATGCGGCGGGTGCTCGGTGAGGGTGGTGAGGCGAATGAATTCGCCCCTACGGGTGCGGCGGTTGCTCGGTGAGGGTGGTGAGGCGAATGAATTCGCCCCTACGGATGCGGCGGTTGCTCGGTGAGGGTGGTGAGGCGAATGAATTCGCCTCTACAGTCTTGGAGCTGGGCGAATGGATTCGGCCCTATGGGGTTTTGCGTTCGTTGTCACGGCGTGAGAACAGTGCCTGGAGTATTTTTGCACCATCTTTCATGCCTTCGGCAACATTGGCGCGGATTGCATCCATGGTGATTTCCTCAGCGCCGCGACCCGCAGCTAGGTTAGCGACAACAGAGATGGTCGCGTAGGAAAGATCGAGTTCCTTGGCAAGCACGGCTTCGGGCATGCCGGTCATGCCGACGATGTCGCAGCCGTCGCGTTCGAGCTTGTCGATTTCGGCGGCGGTTTCCAGGCGCGGCCCCTGCATGGCCGCATACACACCTTCATTGATACTGGCGACGCCCGCTTTCTCCGCCGCTGCGACCAGCCGGGCACGTAGCGCCGGGCAGTAGGGTTGTGAAAAGTCGATATGACGCACTTCGCGCAGATCCTTTTCGAAAAAGGTCTGATGCCGTCCATAGGTGTAGTCGATGATCTGATGCGGAATAACGATCTTGGGCGGGGCCATGTCGGCGCGAATGCCGCCTGTCACGGCAAAGGCAACGATATGGGTAATGCCATGGTTCTTCAGCGCCCAGATATTGGCACGGTAGTTGATCATGTGCGGCGGGATACTGTGGCTATAACCATGACGCGCGAGAAAGGCGATTTCCCTGCCGTAGAGTTTGCCGATCGTCAACACACCCGAAGGTTCCCCATAGGGTGTGTGCATGACCTGGCGGCGCACGATTTCCAGTCCGGGAATTTCCGTCAGGCCGGTGCCACCAATGATTGCGAGTTGTTCCATGTCAGTTCTCTTTCAGTGCGTAGATTCCGTTGGCATTCCGCCATTCATGATCGACATCCATGCCAAAGCCGAACACGTAGCGATCTTCCACGTCGAGCGCGATGAATGCCGGCATCATATCCGCAACCGGTCGCGGGTGCTTTTTGCGCAGCAGGACCGCTGAGGCGACGCTGGCCGCGCCTTTCTCGTGGCAGTAGGCCTCCAGCGCTTGCAACGTGTGGCCTTCATCGAAAATGTCGTCGATGAGCAGAATGTGGCGACCCGCAAGCTCGTTATGCGGTGGCGCCTGCCAGTGCAACTGATCGCTGCCAGTTCTGGCACCGCGATAGCGGGTGGCGTGAATGTAGTCGAGCTGCAGCGGAAAGGCCAGCCGCGTCAGCAGGTGCCCAGCAACAATCAGGCCGCCATTGAGTACACTGATCACTAGCGGGAAACGAGTGGAATACTTGGCGGAAATATCCACGGCCAAGGCATCGAGCGCCTGATCGATCTGTTCGCGAGTGTAGATGCAGTCCGCGACCAGATCGGGGGGCTGAGGATGCCGGGGGCTGATTTTCCCGCTGCTCACTTTTTTTCCTCATCGCCAGTGATAAAGCGCCACATACTTTCCAGCTCCGGCCGGTGCCGCATTGTCTCCTTGAAGCCCAGCGAGATGGTTTCCTTGGCACGATGAAATTCCATCAGCGCGACATCAGCCACTTTTGGCACGACCAACAACTCCGGTGGCTCCCCGGCCAGGCGGCTCATGGAGATGCGCGATGTCATGATATTCAGGCTCTTGATCATCACCTCCATGGCCGACGGCAATTCCACCTTATCCTCGTCGCGACTGATCTGTAGCTTGTTGGTGATGGTCTGTAGCAAGGTGAACACGCGGTCGGCCTGGGGCCACTGCTCGAGCATGGCTTTCATTTCAATACTGTTACGGCGCCCGACCTTCTTGTTGTTGCGCACATAAGGCAGGCGCGTGAGATCCACCGCGACGACAACATCAGCACCAAGGGCGCGACACAAAGACACCGGGTTGGGATTGACCAGCCCACCATCGACCAGCCAGCGGTCGTCCTGGAGCACCGGGCTGAACAGACCAGGCAAGGCAATCGAGGCACGAATCGCATCCAGCACATGACCTTCTCGCAACCACACCTCACGGCCAGTCTCCATATCGGTCGCGACCGCGCCGAACGGCGTATCGAGCGTTTCGATGTCGATGCCCGCCATGCCTTCGGCGAGCCTGCCGATCACCTTTTCACCACCGATCAGGCCACCCGACAAACGCAGATCGAGCATGCCGAGGACATCCTGCCAACTGAGACTGCGCACCCACTGTTCAAGCTCGTCGATATAGCCCGTGACATAGGCACCACCGACCAGCGCTCCGATCGAGGTGCCAACGACGACATCCGGAACAATGCCGATTTCCTCCAGCGCCCGTAACACACCGATGTGTGCCCAGCCCCTGGCTGCGCCGCCACCCAATGCGACACCAAACTTATGCGTAGCCATTGAGTTCCTCCGCCAAGATGCTGGCATCCTGCCACATTCTGGATTGATGCAGTTCATTCCAGTCGGGCGCGGCGCGGCGACGCATCGTCGCCAGGCGCCGCTGTCGTTCTGGCATCGGTTCCAGTGTTTCCAGCGCCTCCAGCACCTTGATGGCAGCAGGCTGATCATTGCAGACCAAAAGCATGTCACAACCGGCCTGCAGGGCCTGGTCTGCCCGTTCTTCGACTGAGCCTATTTCCCGCGCCGCTTGCATCGACAGGTCATCGCTGAAAATCACGCCATCGAAGCGCAACTCGCCGCGCAGCACGTCTTGCAGCCAGAATGGGGAAAATCCCGCCGGGCGCGGATCGCATTCGGCATAAATGACATGCGCCGGCATGACGGCATCGAGGCCGGCCGCCACCAACTGGCGAAACGGCAGCAGGTCAGCGGCGGCAATGTCCGCGTAGCTGCGCTCATCCAGCGGCAGGTCAGTGTGCGAATCTGCCGCGACAAAGCCATGCCCGGGAAAGTGCTTGCCGACGGCCGCCATGCCCGCGCGATGCATGCCCACGACGTAGGCGCTGGCCAGCGTGGCGATCGTATCCGGCTGCGAATGCAAGGCACGATCGCCGATCACCTCGCTGCTGCCGTGGTCGAGATCGAGCACCGGTGCAAAACTGAAATCGACGCCAGCGGCGAGCACTTCGGCAGCCATCAGCCAGGCGCTGGTTTCGGCCTGTCGCAATGCCGCCTGCGGGTCGGCATCAAAGGCGGCGCCCAAGCGCCGCAACGGTGGCAAGCGGACAAAGCCAGCGCGAAAACGCTGTACCCGGCCGCCTTCCTGATCCACTGCGATCAGCAGTTGCGGATCTCGCAAGCGGCGTATCTCACCGGTCAGTGCCTGCAGTTGCTCCGGATCATGGTAGTTACGAGCGAACAGGATCACGCCACCGCAAACCGGGTGGCGCAGGATGTCACGCTCTTCCTGCGTCAGCTCGTAACCTTCGATATCGAGCATCAACGGACCAAGAACAGGGTTCATCGGCGCACCTCCTGCCAGGCTGCTTCCACCACTTCCAGCCCGGCGCCCGGGCGTGGCGCACGCTCGCTGAGCACCCGCCGCCAGCTGCGAGCGCCCGGCTGACCGTGGAACAGACCGAGAATATGGCGGGTGATATGACTCAAGTAAATATCCTTGCCCAGTTGTTCTTCGATATAGGGCAGCAGTTGGGCCACGATCTGGTGGCGATCGGGCACGGGGTGATGATCGTCATAATAGCGACTATCGACTGCGGCCAGAAGAAAAGGATTGTGGTAGATCTCGCGCCCCAACATCACACCGTCTATATGACGCAGATGGTGATCGCATTCTTCAAGTGTCTTGATGCCACCGTTGACGATGACCTCCAGCTCGGGATGCTCCTGCTTCAGCAAATAAGCGCGCTCGTAGTTCAACGGCGGGATGTCGCGATTCTGCTTGGGGCTCAACCCCTTCAGCCAAGCCTTGCGCGCGTGGACGATAAACGTCTCGCAGCCCGCCGCTGCCACCGTGCCCACGAACTGTTCCAGATGCTCGTAGTCATCCTGGTCGTCAATGCCAATGCGGTGCTTCACCGTCACCGGCAGCGGCGTTACCGCCTTCATTGCGGCAACACAGTCGGCAACCACCTCGGGCGTGGCCATCAGGCAGGCACCAAAAGCACCATTTTGTACACGGTCACTGGGACAGCCGACATTGATATTGATTTCGTCATAGCCGTAGTCGGTTGCAATACGCGCGCACTCCGCCATTGCCTGCGGATCACTGCCACCAAGCTGCAAAGCGAGCGGATGCTCGGTTTCATTGAAGGCCAGATGCCGCTCCCGATCACCAAACAGAATGGCACCAGTCGTCACCATCTCGGTATACAGCAGCGCATGCCGGGAGATCAGCCGCAAGAAATGGCGCTCATGGCGATCAGTCCAGTCGAGCATCGGCGCGACACAAAACAGTCTTTTCATTGGCAATCAGACGTTACACAATA
>CAZQXF010000246.1:0-4530 GCA_964596975.1 uncultured Thiotrichales bacterium
CAGTGCCTTGCAAAATGGGAGGAGACCATATATGGGCAAAGCGGAGCGTGCCCAACAACAACGGCCTTGGTGTTGTACCGGCCCGTGGTTGTTGGGCACGTCACTATCGTTCCTTTGCCCAACCTACCTGAATTCATGGGCAGCCGTGAGTACCACGAACTCCGAAACTTGAGTTTCTAAAGAGAGGAACCCTTGCGTCTCTGTTCGGAGCCGTTATGCCAGCAACCCAGCCGGATCGTGGTAGTCGAAGCCCAGCGCCGTCGCCACGTTCGCGTTGGTGATTTTCCCATCCATCACATTCAGTCCCTGGCGCAGATGCGGGTCTTCACGCAGTGCGTCGATACCCTTGTCGGCGAGCGCCAGCACGAAGGGCAGGGTGGCATTGTTCAGTGCCCGGGTGGCTGTCTGCGGCACGGCGCCGGGCATGTTGGTGACACAGTAGTGAACCACGTCTTCGGCGACAAAGGTTGGTTGGCTGTGACTGGTGGGCTTTGATGTTTCAAAGCAGCCGCCCTGGTCGATGGCGACATCGACCGCCACCGAGCCGGGCCGCATGGCCGCGATCATGTCGCGGGTGACGAGTTTCGGGGCCTTGGCTCCGGGCAGCAATACGCTACCGATCAGCAGGTCGGCGCGTGGCACCCATTGCTCCAGTGTATGGCGGGTGGAAAACTCGGTATTCACTTGTCCTGCGAACTGGTTGTCCAGGCGCGTCAACGCTTGCGCCGAGCGGTCGATGACGGTAACGCGAGCATGCATGCCAAAGGCCATCATCGCCGCATTGCTGCCGACTACGCCACCACCGACGATCACCACGTTGGCTGCCTCGACACCGGGCACCCCGCCCAGCAATTTGCCGCTGCCGCCATTGATCTTTTCCAGATGATTGGCGCCGGCCTGAATGGAAAAGCGTCCGGCTACTTCTGACATTGGCGTCAATAATGGCAGGCTGCCATCGGATGCCGTCACGGTTTCATAAGCGATGCAGGTGGCGCCGGATGCCATCAGATCGTGGGCCTGGGCGGGATCGGCGGCGAGGTGCAGGAAAGTGAACAGGATCTGGCCAGCATGTAGCATGGCGCGCTCTGATGCCTGTGGTTCCTTGACCTTGACGATCAAGCCTGCTTCCGCAAAGAGCTCGGCTGCGCTGTCCATGATGACCGCGCCTGCGTTGCGATAGTCGTCATCAGTGGCGCCGATGCCGCTACCTGCGCCGGTTTCTACCAGCACACGATGGCCGTGGTGCGCCAGCTCGTGGACGCTTTCGGGATTCATGCCGACGCGAAATTCGTTGTCTTTGATTTCCCTGGGGACGCCGATGATCATGGTGTTGTGTCATGGTTGCTGTTGTCGTTCGACTATAGGCGCTGTCTCGCGGTGCTGCAATTCACCCGTCGCTATCGAATTCGTCACCGTAGTCGATGGTAATTTCCTCGTCGGGCTCGATGTCACGAATGGCGTAGAGGTCGAAACCGTCGAATTCCGCATTGGGCGTCGCGGTATGGTTGATGTAGCGCAGCAGGTTTTCGCCGTCACGCCCGATCCATTCACCATCTGATTCCTGCACCCAAAGAACGTGCATGCCGTTTTCCCGGGTCATCTGTCCATCGTAGCTGCCGAGATAGCTCTCCTGCAGGATCGGCTGGCGAGCGAACAGCCCCTTGCCGTGGATGTTCGATTCCATGACATAGAAGAGTTCGTCGAGATTTGGAGCGTCGTCAGGCATGGGGCGATTCTGGTCAGCAATACGGGATCGGGGCATTGAAACAAAACACGGATGCTGTTGGAAGTAGTGTCGCTCCGAGTGTTGTGGTTGAATACCGCAGCTTTCGAAACTGAGACCTCAAACCATGCGAAATCCTTTGGAACTGAACGTCGAGCGCGATAGCGATGGCTACCTGATGGAGCCTGATGTGTGGACGCCAGAGTTGGCCCACAAGATGGCTTCGGAGTGGAATGACTTCGAGCTGACCGATGCGCATATGCAGATTCTTGAGTATATGCGTGCCTGGTTCGATGAGCGCCAGATCGTGCCCGATGTTCGGGACATCACCAAACATCTCACCGAAACCACGGACATGACCAAGAAAGAGGCCAAGCAGTACCTGTTTGAGTTGTTTCCTCATGGCTACATGCAGCAGGCCTGCCAGCTCGCCGGCATGCGTCGGCCCCGTGCCTGGAGTGTCGGATAGGTTTGGTGAATGCCGCCCAGCATGATGACGACACCCGCTTCATCAGTCGCCATCGTGGTGATGTCTATGCGTTGTTGCTGTCGGTGCTGGAAGGCCTGTTTCCAGTTTTCACGCTGGTGACAGTGGCAGCGTTCGGCGCGCTGCATGCTTATTTCTATACCATTCTGCTGGCGACGATGGTGTTGCTGGTGCTCATCGGCTGGCGTGGTGAGCTGACCGCGCTGTTCGATCGCGGCGCGCGGCTGGATCTGCTGCTCACTTCCCTGTTCATCACCTCGCTGTTCGTGCTGATTTTTATTGCATTGCGCTATACCACGGCGGGGAACGTGGCGGTGATTCTGGTGTTGCAGCTCTTGTTTTCCTATCTCTATTTCAATGTGATCGGACGCGAGCGCATGTCGCTGGCGCATAGCATCGGTGCGGCGCTGATGGGCGTCGGTGCGATCGTGGTGTTGTTCCCGGAAGAATTCAGGCTGAACGGGGGTGATGCGCTCGCGCTTGGGGCTGCGGCGATTGCGCCGATCGCAAACTATTTCCAACAACGGGCACGGCGTCGGGTGTCGAGCATTGTCGTGCTCGGGTTCCGCAATATCGTCGCGCTACCAGTGCTGTGGCTGCTGGCGCTGATGCTTGAACCCGCCGCCAACCTGTTCGGTGACTATCCCGCGCTGTTGTTGCTGGTTGGCAATGCCTTGCTGATTTTTGTCGTCGCTAAAGTGTTATGGGTCGAGGCACTGAATCACATCAGTATCACCCGCCTTAGCGCCATGGCGTCGTTCATCCCCGTGTTTACTCTGATGTTCGCCTGGGTTTTGTTGGGCGAAGTGCCGCAGCTGCGTCAGGTTCTGGGTGTCATGCCGGTGATATTGGGGGCGTGGTTGATGACGCGGCCATCGGTAATTACGTGACGGGCAGCGTGACTCGGTTATTGTGTCAGTCACCTCTGGCTCGGATCTTCTTCAAATAGGCAGATTTCATCGCCTGTTCAAAGTCGGCGTTACTGTCATAGCTGAAACCGAATACGGGTTCCCAGAAGCGCTGATTTTCCATGCAAAGATAATAAAAGACGTTTTCCTTCCAGGCTGCTGGAAAGCTGTGATAAGCGTGAGAAAACATATCCAGTTTGATGTCGTCGGGGTAGGAGTATTTGCCCTCGGCATCGACCAGCGGCATTTTCAGGATTTTTGTTGCCACGCCGCGTTCGCGAATTTCCCGCATCACGGGTTTGATATAGGTCAGTGTGCCGAGAGAAACCAGCGCAACTTCGTCGGGATGAAACTGGTTGGTCAGCGTTTGAATGACGTCGCCGTAGTCTTCCTTCCAATTGTCATAATGCACCATGGGATGAAAATGGAAGCCAACGATGCCGCCTTTATCGGCAATGGCGCGGGCGGCGGCAATGCGCTTGTGCAATGGCGCGGTGCCATGCTCTTCATTTTCGATCAGGGTGGGTGTGTTCAGCGACCAGGTGCAAATGACATTGGCCGGCAAGTCATTTTCCAGCAGGTGTTTGACGTTGGCGGATTTTGTCTTGAATTCGAGGATGACGTTGGGATGGCGGCGGGCGAAATCGAGCAATGCATCGAGAACGCCGTGGCTGTTACCCCACATCAGTGAATCCGAGGATTGGCCGGTGCCGATGTGGTAGATCTTGTCAGGGTCTATTTCTAGCGCTTCAAGCTTACGCGCAAAATCACGGTCGAAACTGATTTCTTTACCATCGTAGAAGGACTGGATGCTGCAATAACTACAGCCATAACCACAGTTGTCCACGGCATCGAGTGTCAGCAGGTTGCAGCAGCGGGTTTTTGGCGAGGCAACCGGGCAGTAGCCGAGGCCGAGTTTGCCCTTGGTTTTTTCCACCGGGATGGCGGCCGCGCTGATACGGGTTTTGCTGCCGGTGCGTGGGTAGCGGTTGGGTGCTTCACGCAGCTGTTCCCAGCGCACGGTGATTTTTTGTAATAGCTGTTGGGCGCGGGCCTTGCCCTGACCTGTGAGCGCATCTGGCTCGGGCCAGATGGTGCTGATGTCCCCGCTTTCCCACATGTTGAGATCCAGCGCGATTTCACTGAGTTGGCGCAACTGCTGGTGGCTGAAACGGTATTGCTTGGCCTGCTCGCGCAAGAATGTCTGCTGTGTTTCTGGCAAACGAGAGAAGAAGGTTTTCTCCGTGAGGTTCGGAAATCGTTCGGCGTAGGCGGTAGATGTCGGCATCGGGGTTGTGAATGGCTTCAGGGCTGTGAGCTGGTTGTGCGCATTATGCACGATTGACCAGCGCGCGCCGTATTTCCTCCCAGCCGCTCAAGCTTTTAAGGATGGTGCGCGCGCAGCGTGCCCC
>CAZQXF010000247.1:0-4530 GCA_964596975.1 uncultured Thiotrichales bacterium
CTATCGAAGATGATCTCGTTGCCGTCGATCGAGGCGTCGACCCCGCGAAAGCGTCGTAGCGCAATGGCCGCCGCCTTGACGAACATCGACATGAAGCCGAGCCGGGCTTGATGTGTCTTCTCGAACTGATCCCGGTAGCGGCTGCGCAGATCCATCAGCGGCTGCATATTGATTTCGTTGAAAGTGGTCAGCATCGCGGTGGTCTGGGTGGCTTCCAGCAGACGTTCGGCGATGCGCTGACGCAGGCGCGTCATGGGGGCACGTTTTTCTTCGCGGCCGCCAGCCGAGTCTTGAGATTCGGGTGCCGTGACGGTGGGCTTTTCTGTCGCGGGTGCTGCTGCGGCTGCCACATCCTGTTTCAGAATCCGGCTATGTTTTCCCGACCCCTGAACATCAGCGGCATCCAGCCCCGCTTCGTTCAGCGCCTTGCGCACCGCAGGACTGGTCTGGCCGGTTGCTTTCGTGGTGCTGTCGCCGGCTTTGTTGTCGTCTGCTGATGCCTGGGAATTGCTGGTGCTGGCTGCATCATCGAGAACAGCGAGCAGTTCGCCGGAGGTGACGGTTGCCCCTTCTTCGGCCGCGATCGAGGTCAGCACGCCGGAGGCGGGGGCGGGCACTTCGAGCACGACCTTGTCTGTCTCGATATCCACCAGCGGTTCGTCACGTTCGACCGGATCGCCTGCTTTTTTGTGCCAGGTTGCCACGAGTCCGTCGGCAACCGATTCGGGAAGGGCGGGGGTTTTTATCTCGATGCTCATGTTGATGCCTGGTGGTGGTTGACGGGTTGGTGCTGATGCGCTCTGTCCCATGGGAGAGGCTGTCGTAAAACGACAGCCTCTCGCGGCACAGGGAAGTGCCGCCAGATTCAACAACGATTAAGTTGTTGAATCTGTGAGGAAAGGAAAAATCGCACTTTTTCCTTTCCGTGTGTCGCAAAGCCCAGGATGGGCTTTTGCGACACCCTCTGGGTGGGGGGGTTAATAATCAAATAACCTGATACTTGTGCCGCAGCTTCACCCCTCTCCCCAACCCTCTCCCCTCAAGGGGAGAGGGAGTATTGAGTGCCAAATATCGCACCAACCGGGAAAAAATGTAATGGCTGTTTTTCCCGGGATAGATATTCGCAATGTTCAGTATTGTCCGTTGATGCCAGGCTGTTTCGAGTGGCGGCGACTGGCTATGCTTGGTAAAAGCGTAACCAATCGCTGGCGCTTGAGTCCGGGATGACCGAGTATTCGTTTATACAGGTAGGTTTCGACAACGGGAAACAGACGTGACGCGCATGCCACCACATCCGCTCGATGAGTTGTTGCAGGAATCTCATCTGGACGCCAATAGCGCGGCCTGGATCGAGTCATTGTATGAAGTGTGGCTGCGAGATCCGGCCAGCGTCGATAGCGACTGGCGGCGGTTTTTCTCCAGCCTTGGCGCTGATCGTAGCCACGAGCCGCTGCATTCCGCGATTCGGGATGAATTCCGCAATCTTGGTTTGCGGCATGTCGGTGGCAGTGAAGCGTGCGATTTTAGTGAAAAGCAGGTTCGGGTACTGCAGCTGATCAATGCCTATCGCTTCAATGGGCATCGCAAGGCGCGTACCAATCCGCTGCAAGAGACAGCGCCCGAAGTGCCTGAGCTGACCCTGGCCTATCACCATCTCTCTGAAGACGACCTGCCGCTGGAATTCAATACTGGCTCGCTGGTGGCACCGGCGCGCTTGCCGCTGCGGGAAATTGTCGAGCGTCTGGAAAAAGCCTACTGCGACACGCTCGGTTCGCAGTACATGTACATTTCGCGCAACGAAGAAAAACGCTGGGTGCAGCAGCGTATCGAGGATCTGCCATCACGGCGCCGGTTTTCCGCCGAGGAGCGGACCGAAATTCTGGAAAAGCTGGTGGCGGCGGAAACGCTGGAGCGTTATCTGCATTCGAAATATGTCGGCCAGAAGCGGTTTTCGCTGGAAGGGGCCGACAGCCTGATTCCGTTGTTGCACGAGCTGATTCAATACGCTGGTGAATCGGGCACCAATGAAATCGTCATCGGCATGGCGCATCGTGGCCGGCTGAACGTGCTGATCAACGTCATGGGCAAGTCGCCCGACCAGTTGTTCCATGAATTTTCCGGTGATGTGGATTATCACGGTCGCACCGGCGATGTGAAATATCATCTTGGTTACGCTTCCGACATGAACACGCCGGGCGGGCCGGTGCATATTGCGCTGGCGTTCAATCCGTCGCATCTGGAAATTGTCGGCCCGGTGGTCGAGGGCGCGGTGCGCGCCCGCCAGGATCGGCGCGATCCCGGCAGCTCGCGTGACGAGGTGGTGCCGGTCATTATTCATGGTGACGCCGCGCTGGCCGGGCAGGGCGTCAATATGGAAACGCTGAACATGGCGGGAACGCGCGGTTATCGCACCCACGGCACGGTGCATATCGTCGTCAATAATCAGATCGGTTTTACCACCAGCACCGTGGCCGATACCCGCTCGACGGAATATTGCACCGATATTGCCAAAATGGTTGGCGCGCCGGTTTTTCACGTCAATGGAGACGACCCTGAAGCGGTGGTGGCGGCCACGCGCATGGCGATGGATTACCGCAACACCTTCCATAAAGATGTATTCATCGATCTGGTCTGTTATCGCCGACAGGGGCACAACGAGGCCGATGAACCCTTGGCGACGCAGCCGATGATGTATCGCAAGATCAGCAAGCTGCCGACGACGAAAACACAATATGCGCAACGCCTGATCAGCGACGGTGTTGTCGATCAGAGTCGTGTCGAAGGGTTGGAGACGGCCTATCGTCGTGCGCTCGATGCCGGTATGCCGACGGTCAGCGATTTGCTGGTGCCGAAAAGCTGGAAGAATCGCTATCCGGTCAATTGGCATCGGTTTCGCGATGGTCGCTGGGATGAGCCGGTGGATACCCATATCGATGCGGCGCGTTTTCGCCATTTCGGTGAGCGCCTGGCGACTGCGCCGGAAGGGTTTGTCGTCAATCCGCGGGTTGCCAACATCCTCGACAAATGGCGCAAGATGGCACGCGGCGAACTGCTGGCCGATTGGGGCTTTGGAGAGAATCTGGCCTATGCGGCACTGGTGGCTGAAGGTTATCCGGTGCGCCTGTCTGGTGAAGATTCCGGGCGCGGTACTTTTTTTCACCGCCACGCGGTATTGCACGATCAGGAAACAGGGCAGGCGTGGATTCCACTGCAATACATCAAGCCCGATCAGGCCAACTTTCTGGTGATCGACTCGCTGTTGTCGGAAGAGGCGGTGCTGGCCTTCGAATATGGCTATGCCACCACCGAACCCGACAAGCTGGTGTTGTGGGAGGCGCAGTTCGGCGATTTTGCCAATGGTGCGCAGGTCGTCATCGACCAGTTCATCTCCTCGGCAGAACAGAAGTGGGGCCTGCTCAGCGGCTTGACCATGTTGCTGCCACATGGTTACGAAGGCATGGGGCCGGAGCATTCCTCGGCGCGGCTGGAACGCTACATGCAGTTGTGTGCGCAGGAGAATATTCAGGTCTGCGTGCCCAGCACACCGGCGCAGATGTTTCACCTGCTACGTCGCCAGATGCTGCGTCGCTATCGCAAGCCGCTGGTCGTGATGACGCCCAAGAGCCTGCTGCGGCATCCGCTGGCGGTCAGCCCGCAGCAGGCATTTACCGAAGGCGGGTTCGAAACGGTGATCGACGAGATCGACGCCGCCATCGGGTCGGATACCCGGCGGCTGGTGTTCTGCTGCGGAAAAATCTACTACGAACTGCTGGAACAGCGCCGGCATGCCCGCATCACCGATATCGCCCTGATTCGGCTGGAGCAGATCTACCCCTTCCCCGAAGAACAATTTTGCAAGCTGCTCGAACGCTATGCGCATGTCGAGGAATTCGTCTGGTGTCAGGAAGAACCATTCAATCAGGGCGCCTGGCTCAGCATCCAGCCCTGGTTGCGCAAGGTGCTGGGCGGTTATGCCCGCCTGCAAGTCGTGTCGCGCCCGGCCATGGCAGCGCCGGCCGAGGGTACCTGGAAGATGCACGTCGCCGCGCAGCAGAAAATCATTCGCGAGGCGCTGTTGCTACCTGATGAGGAATGATCCCTGTTGTCACTGTATCGAGGTTTCGGTGTCCATAAACTCCCTCTCCCCTGTGGGGAGAGGGTTGGGGAGAGGGGGAAGAAATCAGGGACGGCGGCAATGATCAGCCCCGAAACCCAAGTTACGGTAGAATCCCGCCACAACCCCGCCAACCGAGTAAAACGATGATTAAAAACCTGAAAGAAGAAGCCTTGCGCTACCACGCAGAACCCCGCCCAGGCAAGCTGGAGGTGCAGATAACAAAGCCCACCGAGACACAGCATGATCTGGCCCTGGCCTATACCCCGGGTGTGGCGGAACCCTGTCGTGCGATCGAGGATGATGCCGATTCCGCCTATCGTTATACCGGCAAGGGTAATCTGGTGGGTGTCATTACGGATGGTTCTGCCGTGCTCGGATTGGGTAATATCGGTGCACTGGCCGGCAAGCCGGTC
>CAZQXF010000248.1:0-4467 GCA_964596975.1 uncultured Thiotrichales bacterium
GAGAAGAAGGCACGTGTCGAGGATGCGCTGCACGCAACCCGCGCTGCTGTTGAAGAGGGTGTCGTACCCGGTGGTGGTACCGCGCTGATCCGCGCCTGCGAGGCCATCAAGGATCTCAAGGGTGACAATGAAGATCAGAACGTGGGTATCTCCATTGCCGTTCGCTCGATGGAAGAGCCGCTGCGCCAGATCGTCTCCAACGCTGGCAAAGAAGGTTCCGTTGTTCTGAACACGGTTCGCGACAATAGCGGTAGCTTTGGCTACAACGCTGCAACCGACGAGTATGGCGACATGATCGAAATGGGTATTCTCGATCCCACCAAGGTCACTCGCTCTGCCTTGCAGAATGCCGCGTCCGTAGCGGGTCTGCTGATTACCACCGAAGCCATGATCGCAGAAATTCCGAAGGAAGAAGCTGCGGCACCAGCCGGTGATATGGGTGGCATGGGCGGTATGGGTGGAATGGGCGGCATGATGTAAGCCCTTTTCCAACCAGGAAAAGCGTCAAGGAAAGCCCCGCCTCGTGCGGGGCTTTCTTGTTTTTGGGGGCTCCCCGGTATGAATATCAGGGGTGAAAAATGCCTCCTCCCCCGATTTTGTCTACTGCTCGACACGCATGCCACCTCAGGCTTTGTTAGCATTCGAGGTCTTCCGAATTCCGCATCCAGGAGTAGCGCGTGGCAACGACCCGTCAGAGCAGTTCCGAACGCAAACCCTACGCCTGTGTCATCGGTGACATCAGTATGGTGCGTGCGCTTGGGCGAGCGGGCATCCCCGTCGCGCTGGTCACGGATACGCATGATTGCAGAACAGTCCACTCCCGCTACTGCAAGACGATTGTCGACACGCCGAGCTGGGTCGATGATCCTGATGGTGCCGTGAATGCGCTCATCGAATGGGGCAAACAGCAATCACTGCCCCCCATCCTGTTCTATCAGGGTGATCATGATCTGGTTGCGTTGTCGGCGGCTCGTGAGCGCTTGATCCCCTATTTCCGATTTGTTTTTCCCGATCAAACCCTGGTTGCGGATCTGAGCGACAAGTTGCGTTTTGCCGAGCTGGCGGAGGCGCGTGAGCTGCCGGTTCCACGGACACTCGCGTTGACGCAAGGCAGCGATGTTGCCGAGTCGTTGCGTGACTGGGACGATTTTCCCTGTGTGTTCAAGCCGGCGATGCGCACCAACTGGTACGAGATGATCGGTTGCCTGCAGAAAGCATTGCGCCTGGAAACGAGAGCCGAAATGGATGCATTGATTCCAAAAATCGATGTGTCACAGGCGGCATTCGTGCTGCAGGCTTCCATCGAAGGCGGTGAGGAAAACATCGTCAGCTACCATGCGTATGTACGCCCAGGCGGGGAGATCGTCGCCGAATTCACTGGTCGTAAGGTGCGCACCGGGCCGCGTCTCTATGGTGTTTCATCTTGCGTAGAGATCACCAACGACGAGCGCGTCAGAACACTTGGCCGCTCGGTCGTCGACAAGCTCGACTTCTCGGGCGTGCTAAAGATCGATTTCAAGATCGACAGTCGCAATGATGGACTCTACATGCTCGAAATAAACTCCCGTTTCAATCTGTGGCACCACCCCGGGGCGGTCGCGGGGGTGAACATCCCATTGGCTGTCTATCAAGACTGCATCGAACCCGGCTCGGCTCCGATCTCGCGTAATGCACGGGCTGGGGTCAGGTGGGTCGAGCTGGGGCTCGATCTGATGGCCTATCGTGAATATCATGCCGATGGCGATTTGCCGCTATCGACATGGCTCAAAGACATCACTACCGCCGAAATCAACGAAGGGTTTTTGTGGCGGGATCCTGTCCCTGGCCTGCGGGCCATCGCCTGCAGGCTGCGACGCAAGTTCGAGATGATTGTGCTACGGCGTCAAGAGGTCATCGACTGTGGCTGAATCGCCGATGCAACTGGCGCTGATTGCGGATATCCATGGCAACCTCGAAGCCCTGGAGGCGGTGTTGGCCGATATTCAGCGAACAGCCCCGGATGCGA
The DNA here is from genome assembly GCA_964596975.1 of uncultured Thiotrichales bacterium. Classification (GTDB taxonomy): domain Bacteria; phylum Pseudomonadota; class Gammaproteobacteria; order UWMA-0217; family UWMA-0217; genus JALSHZ01. The sequence continues at coordinate 2,006 of CAZQXF010000248.1, forward strand.
TGCTGGTCTGTGCCGGTGATATCGTCGGCTATGGCCCTGACCCGGAAGCCTGTATTGCGCGTCTGCGTGAGCTGGGCGTTCCCTGTGTGATGGGCAACCATGAAGAGATGCTGCTCGGCAAGCGCGATTTTTCTCGCTGCGTCTATGCCGGTGTCAAGTCGGCGATGTGGGCGAGAAAGCGTTTGAGCCCTGAGGCGAAAGCCTTTCTCGAAGCCCTGCCTGGCAGTAGAGAGGTGGTGCCGGGCATTGTCGTTTGCCATGGTGATCTGGAGAGCGCCGATACCTATATCAGTGATCCGGCGCGGGCAGCCGCCGCGCTGGAACAGCTACAGCGCCGATGGCCCGAGGCGGAAATGCTGGTCTGTGCGCACACCCATCATGCCGCTGTCTACACCACGTCATCGGGCTTCGAGCTGGTGGATGTGCCTGATCAGTGGGATTGTGCGTCTGGGGAGGCCTGTATCGTCAACCCGGGTGCCGTCGGCCAGTCTCGCGATACCCGGGCTGTTGCCCGTTACGCAATTCTGCATCGAGAGCAGCGTTCGCTGTCGTTTCATGAGCTGGAATATGACCATGCCACCACCATCCGCAAGCTGCGACGCGCTGGCCTGGTGCCTCAGGTGGTGTTGCGGCGTCCGGAGGGACGAATTGCCCAGCGCATCGAATGGTACAAATTGCGCTGGGCGAGGTACTGGGCGGAGAAAGACAACGTAAAGCGTAACGACTGATACTCATCCCTGAATCACGCCGCCTCAGCCTTTTCGTCTGTCGAGCGAGAACCCCTTGACGAAAACACTGTGCCGGAAAAAATCCGTCAGATAGGCTGGCGGATCGAGGTTTTGCTTGCGTTGGATGAACTGACGTATCAGCCAGAGTGAATAGCCAGCCATGTGCAGGGCGTCAGCCAGCGCCGCATAGGCTGCGCCGTGATTCTTGATGAAGTAGCGGCGGCGGGATTCGAACCAGTAGCCGGGCCTTCGTGGCTGCCGGGCGCTGGTGTGCCGAAAACCTGTCGAGGCGCCAATCACGTGCAGAATCCTGCTCTCCGGCACATACCAAAGCTCCCAGCCTTTGCGCTGCGCCTGGAGACAGAAGTCGCTCTCCTCGAAGTAGAGGAAATAACCTTCGTCCATCAGGCCGATGGTGTCGAAAACCTCGCGCCGAATCATCAGTGAGGTGCCGGATAGCCACTCCGCCTGGTGTGGTTGCAGTTCCGGCGTGACTGGAATTACCGTTTTTGGCAGCAGGCGATCGATGATCCCGAGCCGCAGGTTCGAAAAGAATTCACTCAGCGCAGTGAAGTGGCGGAAGGCCATGGCTTTTTGCTCGCCTTCGGGATCGATATAGCGGCTGGTGGCCAGCCCGGCTTTGGGATGCGCTTCCATGAAATCCAGCAAGGCCTTGCCTGCACCCTCTAGCGATTCCGCATCAGGGTTGAGCAACCAGAAATAGTCGGGCGGCTGGTCAGCTGCGAGTGCCGGACGGATGGCGATGTTGTTGCCATAGGAAAAACCGCCATTGCGTTCGGCCGCGACGACCTCAGCCCAAGACTGCCAGCCATTCTCTTCGATAGCGTTTCTGATCGTGTCGACAGACCCATCGCCGGACTGATTGTCGACCACAACCATTCGGGTTTGCTCGGGAAGGTTGCGCAGGTCGGCGGCAATGGATGCCAGGCACTTGATGGTCAGTGCGGCAGTGCGGTAGTTGACGGTGACAATGAGCAGTTTGGGCATGGGGGTCGGACCATTTGGGATTGGCATTGTTGTCTCTGGCCGCGATGGTAGTAGAGATGCTTGAAAAGATCACGGAACCCATCCGGTTTCCGTGGCGGATGCACTCTTTTGGTTGGTTTCGCCCAGTTGACCTCATGATCAGATGAACAGAGTTTCACAGTTGGTCACTCAAGACTGTGTTAGCTTGGCGTTTGGAGGAAGTTGCACAGATATTGACCGATGAGTGAGAAGCCGATTCAACTGGCGATTGTAACCGTCAACTACAAAACGCCGGACCTGACCAATAGATGTATCGATGCGGTCTTGAAGGATGCGCAAGCATTACCGCCCTTTCGCATGTTTGTGGTCGATAACAACTCCTGGGACGGGTCGCCGGAGGTGATTGGCCAACATATTGACGCGCGTGACGCAGGTGATCGCGTCGAACTGCTGGTGGCGCCAGTGAATGGTGGCTACGCCTATGGCAACAATGTTGCGTTGCGCGCCATTCGCGAGCGCGGCTTGGATCCATCTTATATCTGGTTCCTCAATCCCGATACCGAGGTCGAGCTGGGTGCCGGCAAGGCGCTGATCGACTTTCTCGATGCGCATCCACAGGCAGGTATGGCGGGCAGTGGGCTGATCGACGCTGAGGGTACGCCACAGACCTCCGCGTTTCGTTTTCACGCGCCCCTGAATGAATTTCTCGAATACATGCAGCTGGGTATTCTGGATCGGCTGTTCAGC
>CAZQXF010000249.1:0-4383 GCA_964596975.1 uncultured Thiotrichales bacterium
CAGGGGATGATGCGTTTGGCAAGCGACATGAACTCAGGCCCGGTTGTATTCGGCGACAATTTTCGAGGCTTCGGCCAGATCGATCGCGCCGTCGTACAGTGCCCGACCGATGATCGCGCCGGTAATGCCGCTGTCCGCGACTTCGCACAGCGCGCGAATGTCGTCCAGCGACGACACGCCGCCCGAGGCGATGACCGGGATGCGGATGGCCTCGGCGAGCTTGGCGGTGGATTCGACGCTGGCGCCCTGCATCATGCCGTCTTTGCTGATGTCGGTGTAGACAATCGCGGCGACGCCATCATTTTCGAAATGCCTGGCCATGTCGATCACATCGTGGTGCGACATCTTCGACCAGCCTTCGGTGGCGACCTTGCCGTTTTTGGCGTCGAGTCCGACGATGATGTGGCCGGGAAAGTTGAGGCAGAGGTCGTTGATGAAGTGCGGCTCGTTGACTGCCTTGGTGCCGATGATGGTGTATTGCACACCATCATCGAGATAGCGTTCGACGGTCTCGGCGCTGCGAATGCCGCCGCCCACCTGAATCGGCAGATCGGGGAAGGCCTTGCAGATGGCTTCGATGGCCGGGTGGTTCACCGGCGAGCCGGCAAAGGCACCGTCGAGATCGACCAGATGCAGCCGTGTCGCGCCGGCGTCTACCCAACGGCTCGCCATGGCGACAGGGTCATCGGAAAACACCGTGGAATCTTCCATGCGTCCCTGACGCAGACGTACACATTTGCCTTCTTTGAGGTCGATAGCAGGAATCAGCTCCATCACGCTTGTCCATCCCATGAAATAAAGTTGCGAAGCAGTTGCAGGCCGGCGTCGGCGCTCTTTTCGGGGTGGCTTTGCAGCGCAAAGACGTTGTCCCGGGCGATTGCCGAAGTGAAGGTGACACCATAGTCGGTCTCCCCGGCGGTGAGCGTCGGGTCGGCGGGCGTCACGTAGTAGCTGTGTACAAAGTAGAAATGGCTGTCGTCGTGAATCCCTTTGAACAGCGGGTGGCCCTGCTGCACTTCGCGGATCGTGTTCCAGCCCATGTGCGGCACTTTGAGACGCTCGGCGTGGAAGCTGTCGGGAAAACGTCTGACCTCGCCTTCGAACAGATTGAGCAGATCGGTGCCGCCGTTTTCCTCGCTGTGCGTCATCAGCACTTGCAAGCCCATGCAGACGCCAAGGAACGGCTTGGTTTTTAGCGCCTCGGCGACGACTTCGTCCATGCCGGTGTCGCGTAGTGCCTGCATGCAGTCGCGTGCCGCGCCCTGACCGGGGAAGACGACGTGATCAGCCGCCGCGACCACCTCCGGTTTGTCGGTGAGCAGAATATCGGCCCTGTTGTCAGCGACGAATTCCAGCGCCTTGACGACCGAGCGCAGATTGCCCATGCCGTAGTCGATGACAGCGATTTTTTGTGTCACAGCGTTCCCTTGGTCGATGGCATCATGCCTTGCATGCGGGGGTCGGCGGCGGCAGCCATGCGCAGCGCACGACCAAAGGCCTTGAAGATGGTCTCGGCTATGTGGTGCGCGTTGCGACCGCGCAGATTGTCGATGTGCAGGGTGGCGCCCGCGTGATTGACGAAGCCCTGGAAGAATTCCAGGATCAAATCCACATCGAAGCTGCCGATCATGCCGCGTGGGTACTCGACGTGGTATTCCAGTCCCGGACGGCCCGAGAAGTCGATCACCACCCGCGACAGCGCCTCGTCCAGCGGCACATAGGCATGGCCATAGCGCACCAGCCCCTTCTTGTCACCCAGCGCTTCGGCAAACGCCTGGCCGAGCGTGATGCCAATGTCCTCAACGGTGTGGTGGGCGTCGATGTGTAGATCACCCTTGGCGCTGATGTCGATATCGATCAGTCCGTGGCGGGCAATCTGGTCGATCATGTGCTCCAGAAAAGGCACCCCGGTATCGAGCCTGGCCGTGCCTTTGCCGTCCAGGTCGATGGTGACGGCGATCTGGGTTTCGAGCGTATTGCGCTCAATCGTTGCAGTGCGTGAATTCATGGGCGCTATGATGCCAGAGAATCAGACCTGCAACCAGAATGTGGCTGGCCCGTCGTTGACGAGATGAACCTGCATGTTGGCGCCGAATTGGCCGCTGGCGACTTGCCCGTGCTGTGTCCGTGCCTGGGCCAGCAGATGGTCGAACAGACGTTCACCGAGTGCTGGTGGCGCTGCCGGGTCGAAGCTGGGACGGCGGCCCTTGCGAGTGTCGGCGGCGAGCGTGAACTGGGGCACCAGTAGCAGACCGCCGTCGATGTCATGCAGCGAAAGGTTCATGCGGCCTTGTTCATCTTCGAAGATCCGATAACCCAGCAGGCGTTCCAGCAGGCGGTCGGCGCGTGAGGCGTCATCCTGCTTCTCGACACCGACGAGTACCAGCAGCCCGCGGTCGATCTCGCCGACCGTTTCGCCGTTGATATCGACCCGGGCTTGGGTGACGCGCTGGAGCAACCCGATCATCCCAGTGTTCTCGCCAGCAGGTCGGTTTGATGTACCAGCGCCTTCATGATGCCCGGCTCCATCGCCGAGTGACCGGCCCCGGCTACGATGGTCAATTGTGACTGCGGCCAGGCCCGGTGTAGCTGCCAGGCTTGCTCCAACGGGCAGATGCAGTCGTAGCGGCCATGAATGATATAGCCGGGAACGTCCCGCAGCAGCGGCGTGTCGTTGAGAATCTGGCCGGGGCGCAAAAAGCAGTCGTTGCTGAAGTAGTGGCACTCGATCCGCGCCATGTTCAGCGCGTGCGGCATGTCGTCGTCGTGTGCGCTGTACTGCATTACCGAGCTGCGCATCTCCCACTGGGTCCAGGCCATCGCAGCGCGCATCCGCGCCACCTCATCCTCGCCCGTCAGGCGGCGATGATAGGCGGCGATCATGTTGTTGCGCTCCTCATCTGGAATCGGTGCCAGGAAATCCTGCCAGTAGTCCGGGAACAATCGGCTGGCACCATCCTGGTAGAACCACTGGATGTCCTGCGGGCGGCACAGAAAGATGCCCCGCAACACCAGCGCCAGTACCAGCTCGGGGTGACGCTGCGCATACAGCAGCGCCAGGCTGGAACCCCAGGAGCCGCCAAACAGCATCCAGCGACGGATATTGAGGTGTTTGCGGATCTTCTCGATGTCAGCCAGCAGATGCTCGGTTGTATTCGCCTCCACCGATGCGGCCGGCCGCGACTGCCCGGCACCCCGCTGATCGAAGATAATAATGTGATACCGTTCCGGATCGAAAAACCGCCGCAGCACCGGCGTACTTCCCGCCCCCGGTCCACCGTGCAGCACCAGCACCGGAATGCCCCCAGGCGTACCCGTTTGCTCCAGATAGAGCGAATGCCCATCCCCCACATCGAGATGCTGGGTATCGAAAGGCTTGATCTTGGGGTACATCGCAGCGTCCGGAGTGAAGGGAGAGAGTCAATTCACCAGAGAATCACCTTGGGGTCAAGTGGCTTTGCTCGGCCCGTGCCTGGGGCAGCCAATTGCCCCGGGCTTGTCGTCATCACCCGTTGGCGGTGTGTGCACGGCGTGCATGCCATCGCCTCGTGACTGGTACCACTGCCACGTTGTTAGCCGGAATGATGAAGTCGGATTATGCAATAACGCCAGCCTGACACCTCTGTCGTTTGCCTGAGGCGGTGATTAAGTTTGACTGCACATGTGCTATCATTATGCCATGACTGATACGGTAGTTATTGATACAAGCGTACTTATCAGTGCCTTGATCGGTGCCCAGGGGCCTAATCGAGAAATCATAAGAAGGTGTCTCTTGGGTGAGTATAACCCTTTGATGAGTAATGCCTTGTTTCAAGAGTACGAAGATGTGAGCAAACGAGAAAAAGTTCTTGATATTTGCCCATTATCGCAAAAGGAAGTTTTGGAGTTACTTCATTCCTTCTATAGCGTTTGTCGCTGGGTTCCAATTTACTATTTGTGGCGTCCGAATATTATTGATGAAGGTGATAATTTTTTAATTGAGCTTGCTCTCGCAGGCAATGCGACGCACATCATTACGAATAATATTCGTGATTTACTAAATGCTGAATTGGAATTTCCCGGCTTAAAAATCTTAACCCCTGAAACAATCTTGCAAGGTGAATGATATGGCAACGTTAACCATCCGGATACCTGATGATAAACACGGCCGCCTGAAAGCATTGGCTCAACATCGGCATGTGAGCGTAAATAAATTAATTGAAGAGCTTTCAACTCAGGCGATTGCTGAATTTGATAGTGAAATACGTTTTCGTACTCTGGCTGCAAGTGGGATTGTCGACAAAGGTTTAAAGTTGCTCGATAAACTAGACGATCACTTTTCTAAAGGCTAACATCGCAAATCGCCAGCGACAAAAAGCATAGCGAGGAACGAGTGGCGCTTTT
>CAZQXF010000250.1:0-4383 GCA_964596975.1 uncultured Thiotrichales bacterium
AACAGCAGCCATGCCAGTGCCGATTTGTCGGCGCCATTGACCTTGCCCCAGGTCAGCACGCAGAGCTTGGCGGCGCGGGTGATCGATACGTAAAGCAGCCGCAATTGTTCAGCCAACGCCTCGCGCTTGGCCTGCGCTTTGGTTTGTTTTTCGAGCGCCTCATCACCACCGCCGAGGTAGAGGCAGGCCTTGCCGTCGTCATCATGATAGAAAACCGGAGGTTTTCCTTTCTCCTCGCGCTCGGACCACGGAAACGGAATATAGACCACCGGGTATTCCAGCCCCTTGCTGCTGTGCATGGTGACGATTTTCACCAGCGCCTCGTCGCTTTCCAGGCGCAATCTGGCTTCTTCGTGGCTGGCTGCGGAATCCATTTCGTCAGCCAGCCAGCGCAGCAGTTCCTCCAGACCGGGGCGGGTCCGGCTGGCCTGCTGCAACAGTTCGAGCAAATGCAGCAGGTTGGTCAAACGCCGTTCACCCTCCGTCTGCGCCAGCAGACGGGCGGCGATGCCCTCGTTTTTCATCAGTTTTTGCAGCGCCTGAATAAAGCCGCGCTCGCGCCATAGCTCGCGATAGCTGAAAAAGCGCTGTTGTACCGCTTCCCACTGCTCATCGTCTTCGATGAGTTCGACGATGTCGCTGGCGGTATAACCCAGCAGACGGTCTGCCAATGCGTAGCGCAGCAGATCCTCGTCCTCGCAACCGATCACCGCTTCGAGCAGATGCAGCAGCGCAGCAGCCTCGTCGCTGCTGTAGACGCTGGCATCCGACAAGGCCACGCTGTTGATATTTCGTTTCGAGAGCGCCGCCTGAATCACCTCCACATGGCTGTGCGCGCGCACCAGAATGGCGATATCGCCGGCGCACAGCGGCTGCTCGCCAATGGTCGCTCTGCCCGCTTGCAGCAGCCCGGCAATATGTACCGCACAGGCGATGGCGGCGGTGGCGCGGGCATCATCCACCTTGATCGACTTGTCCCCCTTCTCCATTTCCAGCTTCCAAAACTGCAATGGCACCGGGGCGTCACCCTCGATCCGCAAGGGCTGGTCATCGGCCACGGGGGAGGCTTTGACGGGGTGATAGTCGATCCCTGCCTGGAAGAATGGCCGATCCTGCGATTCGAACAGCACATTGACGGCCTCGACCAGGCGGCTGGAGGAACGCCAATTGGTGTCCAGAGAATATTGCCGGTCGGCATCACGGGCCGCTTGCAGATAGGTGTAAATATCGCCGCCACGAAAACCGTAGATTGCCTGTTTCGGATCACCAATGAGGCAAAGTCCGGTATCGGCCGAACGCTCGCCATAAATGGCATGGAATATACGGTACTGCACGGCATCGGTATCCTGAAACTCGTCGATCATGGCCATCGGATATTGCTGCCGCAGTAATTTTTTCAGCGCCGCCCCACTCTCGCCGGCCAGCGCCCTGTCCAGGCCTGTCAGCAGATCATCGAAATAGAGCTGGTGGGTTCGCCGTTTGGCGTCCTGCAAATGGCGGCGAACCTATGCACGGGCCTTGCGCAGGAAGGCGGCCGTGAATTCCTCCACCAGTGGCGCCATCTCCTGGACGATGCCAAGGTAGTCATCACAGCGCTGGAAAACGATGAAATTCGGTGCGTCATGATTCTTTTTCATTTTCAGGCGGCTGGCGCACATCAGCTCGAATTTTTCTGGCAGCTGAAGTAAGGGGCGATCGCTGTCACACAACCTTTCGATCGCAGAAATGGCTTTTTCGACAGCACCGGAATTATAGGTTCTCCGATTCAAGCCACTATCGTTGAGCAAGAAATCCTTTACTGCTTTGCAATCATCCCGCCACGCTTGGCAAACCGCCTGCTGCGCATCCGACAGCTTTTGCAGCAATGGCGGCAAGGCCTGGCTCAACTCATCAATCGGTCGTGTTTCTGGCAACACGGTCAGCGCATCCGAGAGGCGCTTGTCAATCTTCCCCAACAGCGCGGCCGGGCTGGGCGCGAGTTGCAACAGGGCTGCGGCGAGCACCGGGTCCAGATCCCCGGCGCCATACCATTGCCGCCAGAAATCCTCCACCGCCTGCTGCCGTAGCACGTCCTCGTTTTCGATAAATTCCAGGTCGAACGACATGCCGGTTTCAAACGCATGCTCGGTCAGCACGCGCTGGCAAAAACCGTGAATGGTGAAAACGGCGGCGCTGTCCATGCTCGCCAGCGCAATACGCAGGCTTTTTTCGTCCGCCGCTTGGTTGCCACGCACCGCCAACCATTGGGCGACTTCCGCGTCGCTGTCAGGCTCACCCTGCAAACACCGCAGCGCAGCGCCAATCCGCGCCCGAATGCGCTCGCGCAACTCCTCAGTCGCCGCCTTGGTAAAGGTGACGACCAGCACTTGTTCAACACTCAAGCCACGTTCGAGCAGCATGCGCAAATAGAGCGAGGTGATATTATAGGTTTTGCCAGTACCTGCGCTGGCCTCGATCAGGGCGGTCCCCTCCAACGGCATATTGAAGGGCTGCAATGTCTTGAGGGTTGTCACTTGAGCACCTCCATCCCTTCGATCAGGGGGGCATAAATTTCTTCAGCGAGGTGTTGGAAGCTGCTGTCCAGTGGATTGCTATCGGCAAAGAGCATCTGGTAAGCGGGGTGCTCGGATTCTCCGGGCTGCCTGAAACCACCGTACCAGGCATTTTCCCATTCTTTTTTGTCGAATGCGTAGGCCCACGCGCTGCGCGGAAAGAATTTGAGCGGTGCCTGTAAACCCTTTTTATAAAGATCCAGCATATCACCCAACAATTCGGTCGCGGTGTCACCGCTGATGGCTTGCAGGCGCAATATTTCGTCTCTGGTAATGAAATGGCTTTCCCCTGCTTCGCCGCACTGCACTGCGACCGCCAAGTGGCGAAGCCACAAACTCAGGCGATCCTGTGGGCGCAGTTTGCCAACGCGATAATCGAGCACAGCTGCTTTGGTACAGCGCCGAACTGGTCCGCTGAGCGAAACTTCCGCGAGGGTGATATCGAGCAGCAAAGGTTGTTCCAGCCAGGGATATTGTTCAAGCCACGGTTGCAGCAGATCAGTCAGCGCCCTGGCATCCCGGCAGAGTGTTTCTTCGCGCATTTTTCCGGGCAAGCCATGTGGCAGACTGCCTTCCCCCTCCAAGCGCTTTATTGCCGTTTCGGCACGCGCTTCGGTTTTCAACATGGCCTGCACCAGCCGATCACCGATCACCCATTCTTCAAGCCCATTCAGGCTGAATGGCTCGTTGTCATCGATGATCTCGCTGTCTCCCGGCAGCCGCATGGCGAGACGTTGTTGCAAAAAAGCGGCCGCCGGATTGGAGAAAAAATGGATCAGCTCATCGAGTGTCACCTCGATGCTTTGCTCCGGGGCGGGCAACGGTGCTGCAACGAATGGCGGCTGTGGCTGTTGCGCGGTTTTCGCCTGTGCCCAGGTGCCATCGTAAGTGAACAGGCGGCGATCATCCGCGGCAAAATAACGTGCGCTGAACGGCTGCAATGGGTGCTGCACAAATAACCACTGGCTGGCTGTTTTTCCATCATCCCGAGGGAGATAACAGCCATCGAGATACTCCATCAGCTCACTGACGACTTCGGCGCAGAGACGCGGCTTGTCGCTGCGTACATCCCGGCTCTGCCAGCTGATCAGCAGGCAATCGCGAGCCGACAGTAGGGTTTCGAGAAAAAGATAACGGTCATCGCGGCGCCGGTCACGGTCGCTACGATGCGGGTGACGCACCATCAGGTCGAACGATGGTGCTTTGTGCCGGCGCGGAAAATCGCTGTCATTCATGCCCAGCAGACAAATCACGCGGAAAGGCAAGGCCCGCATCGGCAGCAGATTGCTGAAGGTGACGCCGCCGTCGAGAAATCCGCGCGCTGGCGTTGTATCGTCCAGGGAGGATTCGAGCAGCTCGCGCATGACTGGCAGTGACACCGCGGCGGAAAAACCGGCTTGCTCAGCCTGAGCGACGAGATCATCCAGCCGCTGCCGCAGGGTTTGCAGCAGATCGCGCTCATCATCTTCGGCGGCATCGAAAAAATCATCGAGCAGCGCGAGTAACTGCTGGCGCCAGTCATCGACACTGTGCGCTTCTGCCAGCCTGGCGCGCCAGCCGTCGAGCCGGTCGATCAGGTTTTGCAACGCGCCCGCCCAGAGCAGTTCGCTGCCCTCGATATCGAGGTAAGGCGCCACCGCATCATCATACAGCCAGTCATGACCTTCCGCTGGTGTGACGTAGCCGACGAACAGGCGACGCAACCCGAAGCGCCAACTGTGCAGATCCTCGTCGCCGGGCAAGCCCAGTTCGCTGCGGTGCTGTTGATTCACGCCCCAGCGAATACCGGTTTCGCGCACCCAACGCCGAATACGCTCCACCGCCTCCGTAT
>CAZQXF010000251.1:0-4382 GCA_964596975.1 uncultured Thiotrichales bacterium
CCGGCCGCAAAGCGGCAATACGCGCCGCGTTCATCAGCTTCAATGTTGGATGCCATCCTTCGGTCACCAGTGGCACATGCAGGGTAACGATGTCGCAGTCCAGCGCCGCATCGAGCGAACGCAAACCGTCGACACCCTGCTCTGCCAGTGGCGGATCGTTGACCACGCAGCGCATGCCAAGCGATTCGCAGCGCTGCACGACACGTTTGCCAACGTTGCCATAGCCGACCACGCCAACGCTGCGTCCGGGCAGGAGGATGTCGTTTTCCAAAGCCCAATGGCAGATTGCCGCAACCACATACTCGGCCGCAGAGACGGCATTACTGCCAGGCGCATGGGCAAAGGCGATCCCGGCCGTGTGCAAATAGTCGAGATCGATATGGTTGACCCCCGCCGTTGCAGAAGCGACGAAGCGTACCGGCGAATCTGCCAGCAAGGCAGCGTCGACGCGCGTGACCGAGCGCACCAGCAAAATGTCGGCACTGACAATATCTGCCGCCTGGAGGCTGCGGCCATTGACGGTGGTGACCTCGCCAAGCGAAGCAAAGGCTTCCCGCACGGCGGGGATATTCTCGTCAGCAACAATTTTCATTTTCGGGGATCACCCTCAGACCAGGTCGGCCCGGGATTATACGTCAGTATTGGCAATACGATCGTAGTAGCGGGCGCGATAGAGCAGACGTTTGCGCTGCGGACTATCGTCGAAGCCTTCACGGTCGTGCAGAACATTGTTGCAGATCAGTCCCATGCCTGATTCGAGCCTGCCACGCATGATGTAGGGACTATCCGAGTCGAGAATATCGGCCAGCGCTGCAACGGCGGCACGGGTAATCTCGTCGTCCTTCCACTCGATGCTTCGTGTACGCGCGGTGTAGCGCATGTGTAGGTTCCCCGTTTCCTGATCCACCGAAAACACCGGCCCTGTTTCTGCCTTGCGCAGCACTTCACCATTGCGTTCACGCGCCGGGATGGTCATTGCATCGGGCGCCATCAACGCCGTGATGTACGCGGGGTTCTGCTCACGCAGTAGCAACCAGGCGATTTCGTGATCCAGCAGCGCATTGGCGCCACCACTTTCCGCGCTGCGCACGCAATGCAGCAGCAGGCCGTGAATCTGCCGATCTGCTGGATTGTAGTAGCCATCGGTATGCCACTTGATAGGACGATTGGAATAAGGAATATAGCCGCTGTGATCAGCATCATCGTTGGTCGTCAGCGATGTCAGGCCATCCTCGTCGCCCAGCCAGTTGTGATCGATGCGCTGCAAGCCAAGCTGCCGCGCCAGCGCATGCGGGATAGCACGATCAGGGTCCTCATTCGGCGCTGAGGCATAGATCGCCATATTGTTATCGATGCAACGACGCAGAATGGCACCGTATTCCCGACTGGATAGATCACGCGGATCTTTGACCTCGACGATCAAGTCATCCAGCGACGTCGCGGCACGCTCCAGCTTTTCATCCCGCCAGCGCAGATACTGATCCCGATTTTCCGGGTAGAATGGGCTCATGCTCTGAATTCCCTGCGGACAATGCTTCAGCATCACCGACGAACCTCTCGAACAACGGCAATAGACGTGATAACGGCTCAGGTTTCGGCGTTGAAATAGCAGACTTGGGGAGCTGTTACACGACACCCCCGGGGACAGACAGCCCATGCACGCCAAAACCCGAATGACTGGGCACTACAAATCAGCGAAGGGATATTCTCACAACCCACACCATGTTGATTGACATATCTCAAGCCGGTCGACGTTAACAACCAATGGCAGGAACATGAAAGGCAATCTGCAAAAGATGCGCGGTGAACTGCGCGAAGACGGTCACATCGACTATGCGCTGCGCGTAGGTGCTGACGAACTGCCGCTCAACCCGTTGCTGGGGAAGTCGCTGAAGCTGACATACAGTGGCGCCATTCACTGCGATGCCTGCGGCCGCAAGACGAGCAAGAGCTATGCGCAAGGCCACTGCTACCCCTGCATGAAGAAGCTGGCACGCTGCGATATGTGCATTCTCAAACCGGAGACCTGCCACTATGCCGACGGTACCTGCCGGGAGCCTGACTGGGGTGAGACGCACTGCATGATCCCGCACTACGTCTATCTGGCGAACACCTCCGGAATCAAGGTCGGCATCACCCGCCATTCACAGATTCCGACCCGCTGGATCGACCAGGGCGCCACCCAGGCGTTGCCAATCTTCAAAGTCATGACGCGACAGCTCTCCGGCCTGGTGGAAACCGCACTGGCGAAACTGATCGCCGACAAAACCAACTGGCGCGCCATGCTCAAGGGCGATCACGACGACATCGACCTGAAAACCCGTGCCGACGCGCTGCTGCCGCAGATCGAGAAGCAACTGGCATCGCTGAGTGAATCATTTGGCGATGGCGCGATTCAGCGCATCGATGAGCAGATTGTCGCGCTGCATTACCCGGTCGCTCAGTACCCGACGAAGATTGCATCACACAATTTCGACAAGAACCCGGTGGTGGAGGGAACGCTGCAAGGCATCAAGGGGCAGTATCTGATCTTCGATAGCGGAGTGATCAACATTCGCAAGTTCACCGGCTATGAGGTTGAGGTGGATGCCGCCTGAGCGGATTGGGATGGCTCCGCCAGCAGGCCATTCTTTTCCAGTACCCGGTAGATCTTTTTCGCGCTTTTCGCCAGCCGCGACACATCGCCCAGGGTTGGTATTTCACCATCGCCGAGGCGCGCTTCCCAGTCCAGCAGCTCGGTGTCCAGATAGTTGAGCAGCTTCATCGAGCAGCCTTCACAGGGGCCGATGCAAAGCTGTGATTCGGGACGGTCGAAGGGCAACGATGTCCTGATCTGCTCGATCAGCTGCCGCATGGCGGTATGGGTGTCGGGTTTGGCGCTCACGGCTCAATCCCCGATCAGCCGCGACAGCTCTTCGAACTTGCGCTGCATCTCCAGATTCTCGAACGGGGCGATCTCGGGAATCTGTATACTCATGACCGCCGCGAATGCCTCCTGGCTGACCTGCATCAGGCGTACCAGATCGGCGCCGATCCGAACCGTGTCATAGGTGTTCCGCGCCACCCGGTAGTCACGTCTCACGACCTCGCGGGCACGCTCGATCCGCGCTTTCTGGGCCTTGAGTTCCTGGCGATACAGGCGGGCAACCTTCAGGGTCAGCTGCTGCGCTTCGATGTTGTGTCGAACAATCGCCTTGCGCGCTGCCGAGGATTCGCCCGACAGCAATCGCAACGACTCCGATTGGACCCGACGGGTGTCGGCCAGTACAGCAGCAATCCGCGGCAAGTAGTTGTTGTCGAGCTTGTCGAGGTAACCGTCCTGCATATAAAGCACGAATTCGAGCAAGGCGACATACATGCCATAGTAGCGACGCGCCTGACGCAAATCCTCACCCGAATCCTGCATCAACTGCATCAGTTTGCGGGTGATGTCGGCCAGTGTGTCGAAGGTGACCGCCATGCCAACCAGGTCATCAGCATCGACCCGCGCCAGCAGCGCCGTCAACTGCGCCTGATCCAGTTCCAGCCCGGCCAGGCGGAAGCGTTTCTGCAAGTTGCCCCGCTCGACGGCGATGGACTGCTCATGCGCTGCAATGTCATTTCTCGCCTCGGCAATACGCGAATCGATCTCTTTGCGCTCGCCAGCCAGCGCGGTGACCCGCTGCTCTTTCAGTTCGCTGATCTTGTCGTTGAGGGAGTCGATCTTGCCCTGCAGACGATCGATGTGTTCCCGATGCTTGAGAATCCAGGGGTCTTGCAGTAGCGCCGCCAGCGTTGCAAAGGCATCATTGCGATCCTGCCGCAGCGATTCGCGATCCTCGCCGAACCAGCGTGACGCTGGCGCCTTCTCAATACGGGCATCGAGTTCCCGTGCCTCGTCGAGCCGGCGCAGTGTCTTACCCCAGATTTGCCGCAACTGCTCCTGCTTCTGCGCCTCGATCTCGGCCTCGGTCACCGGCTGAGGCGCCGCATTGAACCAACTGTCTCGGTAGTCGCGAGAGCTGTCGATCATCTTGCTGCCGTATTCGCGCGTGGCTTCGAGCGCTTTGCCGCCATACTCGCGTGCGCTGTCGACAACGGTATCGACCGATGCCGTCCAGTCGGCGGCAACACTGCCGGTAGCGCACAACATCAGCAACATCACGCCATAGTGTCGAATTTTCAATGCATTATCTCGATGATGTGGAAATCAGGTCAGCTCTTCCAAAAATGACCCCGACTTGTCTGAAATGGTAGGAAGCACAATTCTGTCTATGGTATTCTGTGACGCACTTAACGTAGCTGCACGACACGTTTATAAAACAAAAGTTTGAGTCATAACTCAAAACGGGGTCCAGCGGGGAGCACGGCGAATCAACCAGGTTTCCCTGATCAACACGGTC
>CAZQXF010000252.1:0-4362 GCA_964596975.1 uncultured Thiotrichales bacterium
CATGAAGCTCGTCTTTTTCGTAGGTCGAGCGGGTATCAAAGCTGTTACCGCAGGAACATTTGACGCTGACCTCTTTGTACTTCGGATGAATTCCGGGCTTCATCGGTGACACCTAATCTAGTGAGTGGTTAAACGAGCCGGACATCATACGCTTTCACGACAGCCGATACAATAGTGATGATCATCACATAAATTTGGGCTTACTGACCGTTTATGCGGTTTTTTCGAGCTTTCATCCCCTAAGTCCCTGAACTGTCGGAGTTTTGACGGTTATCCACAAAAACTGTGGATAACTCTGTGCATTACTTTGCTCGTGATGCCTCTATTGCCTATAGACAAAGGCCTGAAGCGCAATTGGCGAAATTTTGATCAGCTCTTCAAGCTATTGATTTTCTGGAGAATAATAAATTTCAGCTTGAATTTCGGAATTGTGTTGACAAATTTGTCACAGTGCTGCCGAGTCCTGTGTATAAAAGCGCTCTGCCCAGCACTGAAAGCAGCCCATATCGGCCAAAATAGCAGGATTTGGGGCTTTCCGGTCTGTAAGCACCCTTGCGCTAAGTAGATGATGTCTGTCGTGAACAGACGGTAATGCAAAGGGGATGAATGGTCGTCAAGGCAGGAACTGGCTGATCACATTGTTGAGGAATTGCTGTCCTCTGCTTGTCGCCACCAGTCGCAAGCTGGATTCGCTCAGCAGGCCGGCCCTGCGTAATGCATCCAGCGGCGCTGTGATCGTCTCGATACCGAGTCCGGTACGTTGCTTGAAAAGCTGGCTATCAACCCCCTGCGTCAGCCGCAGCGCATTGAGCATGAACTCGAAGGGCAGGTCTGCTGGTTGCAGCGTTTCCTGGCTGGAGATATAGCTGCCGCCACGTCGCGCCATGAAATCCTCCGGCCGGCGGTGCTTGCGGATGCGGCTGATCTCGCCAGCCCCTTGATCGGGGATCTGGCGGTGGGCGCCAGCGCCAAGACCCAGGTAGTCACCAAACTCCCAGTAGTTGCGATTATGCTGGCACTGCATCCCAGGTCGAGACCATGCCGACACCTCGTATTGTCTATAGCCGTGCTGCGCGAGTAGCTCGCCGCCTTGCTGTTGCATCTCCCACAGCCGATCATCGTCAGGGAGTTGTGGTGGCTGGTGGTGAAACGCTGTGTTGGGTTCAATCGTCAGTTGATAGCGCGACAGATGGCTGGGGTTGAAGGTGATTGCCAGCCGGAGGTCCTCGAGCGCATCTGCCAGGCTCTGACCCGGCAAGCCAAACATCAGATCGAGATTGACGTTGTCAAACCCGGCCGTTGTGGCGATCTCGATGGCTCGCAGTGCCTCGCGAGCATCGTGAATCCGTCCGAGGCGGCCGAGCATGGTGTTACTGAAGCTTTGAATGCCAAGCGATAGCCGGTTGATGCCGGCTTCGCGGAATCCCTTGAAGCGGTCTTGTTCTACCGTTCCCGGGTTGGCCTCCAGGGTAATTTCGGCAGTTGGAGACAGACGCAGCCGTGCCCGAACGGCAGCCAGAATGCGCTCGATCGCTTCCGGGCTGAACAGGCTGGGTGTGCCGCCGCCAAAAAAGATCGTCTGTACAGGACGCCCCCAAACAGACGGCAGCGACTCGTCGAGGTCGCCAATCAGTGCATCGATATAGGCAGATTCGGGGGGCTGCTCGTTGGCATGTGAATTGAAGTCGCAGTAGGGACACTTCCTGACACACCAGGGCAGATGGATATAGAGGCCGAGGGGGATTGCTTCCACTAACTATGGGCGTCGTGCTGTTTCATTTTCTCCAACAGGATGCGCAGCGCGATCGCTCGGTGGCTGATGCGGTTTTTCTCCTCGGGCGGCAGTTCGGCGGAAGTGATGCCGCGATCCGGCAGCAGAAAATAGGGATCGTAGCCAAAGCCGTTCTCTCCACGCGGATCGTCGATGATACGGCCTTCCCAGACCCCTTCGGCAATGATCGGCGCGGGATCGGCGGCATGACGCATATAGATGAGACAGGCCCGATAGCGGGCGCTGCGCTCCAGTGGCGGGACATCGCGCAATGCCGTGACCAGTTTTTGATTATTGGCCTGATCGTCACATTCGGGGCCGGCATAGCGCGCCGAGTAGATTCCGGGTGCGCCCTGCAATGCGTCCACTTCGATACCGGAATCATCCGCCATCGCCGGCAGGCCACTGTGCTCACAGGCATTGCGAGCTTTGAGGATTGCGTTTTCGACGAAGGTCAGGCCGGTTTCTTCTGCTTCGGGAATGCCATAGTCCGCCTGGGGACGGATGTCGATATGCAGGGGCTCGAACATCGCCGCGAATTCCCGCAGCTTGCCCTTGTTGTTGGAAGCGAGAACGACGATTTTTCGTTCAGTCATTGAGAGCCTCACGTTGCGCTTCGATAATCGTGGCAATGCCCTGTTCGGCCAGATCCAGCATCGCATCCATTTCATCCCGACGGAAGGCGTGGCCTTCAGCCGTCCCCTGGATCTCGATGAAATGGCCGGCATCATTCATGACCACGTTCATGTCTGTCTCTGCTGCCGAGTCTTCCGGGTAGTCCAGATCGAGAACCGCGACGCCGTTATAGATGCCGACAGAGACCGAGGCGACATGTCCGTGCAAGGGGTTTTTATTCAGCGTACCTTCGTCGAGCAGCTTGTTGATGGCATCGCTGAGGGCGACGAAGGCACCGCTGATGGATGCCGTGCGGGTGCCGCCATCGGCCTGGATCACATCGCAATCGAGCGTGATCTGGCGTTCACCCAGCGCTTCCAGGTCGATGGCGGCGCGCAGCGAGCGGCCGATCAGACGCTGGATCTCCATGGTTCTTCCGCCCTGCTTGCCGCGAGCCGCTTCCCGCCCGGTGCGTGTGCCGGTGGCGCGTGGCAGCATGCCGTATTCGGCCGTGACCCAGCCCTGGCCCTTGCCGCGCAGGAAGCGCGGAATCTGTTCCTCAACCGATGCGGTACACAGCACCTTGGTATTGCCAAAGGAAACCAGCACGGAGCCTTCGGCATGGCAAGTAAAGTTGCGCTCGAAGCTGACGGGGCGCATTTCATTGGGTTGTCTTCCGCTGGGACGCATGGGCAGAGTGTTCCTGTTTGATCGGGCGCGCATTATAACCGCGCTTGGGGTGCTCGTCCCGCACTCGCGAGGTCGAGGGTAATGCCGCAACGGTGTATCCTACCTTGATTCTGCACGACCCTCTCAAACGGACTTTCACATGATTTACAGCATGACCGGCTTTGCCCGGGTGGAAAAGCAGTCGGAAATTGGCACGATGGTGCTGGAACTGCGCAGCGTCAACCATCGTTATCTCGACCTCTCCTTCCGCATGCCCGAAGAGCTGCGGGCTTTCGAAGGCCAGCTGCGTGAACGCCTGCAGCAGAAGCTGGCGCGTGGGAAAATCGAGTGCAATCTGCGTTTTGCGCCTGCCTCCGGTGCCAGCGAGGTGCTGGTCGATGAAGCGGCAGTCAAAGCGTTACTCGATGCCGTGAAAAGAACCGAAGATCAAATGAGCAATGCGGCGCGCATCTCGGCATTGGAGGTGCTGCGCTGGCCCGGCATCATTCAGGAAGCATCGCTGGATGAAAATGCACTCGGCGCGTTGCTGCTGGACACGGTCGATACCGGCCTGGAGAGGTTGAAGGAGATGCGCGCCGAAGAAGGTAAGCGCATGGCTGAGCTGATACGTTCGCGGCTGCATCAGATCAGTGACATCGCGGCGCAGGTGCGTCAGCGCCGGCCGCAGGTGGTGGCGGCCATGCGGGAAAAACTGCAAGCTCGCCTGGCGCAGCTCGATGTCGATGCCGACCCTGGCCGGTTGGAACAGGAAATGGCCATGATCGCGCAGAAGCTGGATGTCGACGAAGAACTCGATCGTCTCGACAGCCATGTTCGCGCTGCCGAGGAGGTGCTCGCGCGCAATGAGCCGGTGGGCAGGCGGCTCGACTTTCTGATGCAGGAGTTCAATCGCGAAGCCAATACCCTGGGGTCGAAGTCGGCGGATGCGGAAACCACCGCGGCTGCTGTCGAACTGAAAGTCCTGATCGAGCAGATGCGCGAGCAGGTTCAGAACATAGAATAGTGGAGGGCAGAGATGGGTAACTCACTGGCGGACCAATTGCTCAAGGCTGGAATGGTCAGCAAGCAGAAGGCCAAAAAGGTCAAGTCGCAAAAGCAGAAACAGGAGCGGATGCGGCGCCACAACAAGATCGAACAGGTCGACGAGGCAAAACAGCTGGCGGCCAAAGCAGAAGCCGAGAAGCTGGCACGTGATCGTGAACTGAACCGCCAGCGCAAGGAGGCGGCGGAGCGCAAAGCGCTGGCTGTGCAGGCGCGTCAGTTGATCGAGACCCACAGGCTCGACC
>CAZQXF010000253.1:0-4343 GCA_964596975.1 uncultured Thiotrichales bacterium
TCTTTTCCAGAGGGAGACTGAGGGAGATTGAGGGGATTTTCATAGGCTTGCTGCGAATGCATGGTCGTTCTAATCCCCCCTAACCCCCCCTTTGCGAAAGGGGGGAAATTGGCTGACTTTGCGAAAGGGGGAATTGGCTGACTTTGCGAAAAGTAGAGAAATTGACTGGCTTTGCGAAAAGGGGAATTGGCTGACTTGCACATCTGAACGCCGAAACCCAAGCGACAACTAGCCCAGGTCAGCAACCAGGCTCTTGCGCGCCTCATCACTCAGCGTGACTTGATGCTGATAGTTTTCATGGTCGATGCCAACGCTGATGTCAGCACCAGCCTTGGCTGCTTCAACCATTGGTTGCGTCAGTTCGAAGCGCATGAAGTGGACGCTGGAGGTTTTGTCTTCGGTTTCGCGTTCGAGATCTTCATCAGAGATGGCGTACACCTTGTCGTTGTCGCCAACCTGAACCCAGGTTTTCCGGTCGATGCCAATGAGCCGCGCCAGTTCAGTCTTGCGCTCCTCGGGATCGGGGAACTCGATCATCTGCGTCGCTTTCCAGCTACTGCCGGTGGGCACCATCGGGTTGTAGGCGTCCAGCTCTTCCTGGATACCCTCGGCATCGAAGATTTTCTCGATCCGCAGCATTTCCTGAATCTGGTATTGCACCAGGAAGCGGTTTTCAAAGTGCATTGTCACACTGGGGCCAACCGGAATGACGCGGATCTTTTTCTCTTCCATCGCCTTGCGGCGGAAGTCATCACGCTGATTGGAATATTCTTCCAGCGACAGCAAGTCTTCTCTTTTCAATGTCATGGTGTCACCTCAGATTCCGTAAGCTTTGCGCAGCAAGCGCAGCGGATGTTCGGCGGCTGATCCGTCATCGACGCCATGTGCAATCTGCGCCCCGGCCATCGGACAATCACTGCTGTAATGATCGGGCTGGTCTTTCTTGACCTTGTTGAACACCGGTCGGCAGATCTTCATTGAAATATCGTGGAACTCGGACTTCACCGCATAGGTGCCGTCATGCCCGGAGCAACGTTCGATCGTATCGATTTCGGTGTCTGGCACCTTTTTCAGCAGATCACGTGTTTTCAGGCCGATGCGCTGCACCCGCAGGTGACAGGCCGCGTGATAGTCGATCTTGCCAAGCGAGTGCTTGAAATCGGTATTCAGCAAGCCTTCCTTGTCGCGCAGCATCAGATACTCGAAGGGATCGAAAATATGATCCCGCACCCTGGCCACATCGGCGTCGTCCGGGAACATCAGCGGCAGCTCCTGCTTGAACATCAGCACACAAGAAGGAATTGGCGCAACGATATCCTTGCCTTCGTCGATCGCCCTGATCATCGCCGGAATATTCACCTTGCGGGCTGCGTCCACGGCTTCGAGATCACCCAGCTCCAGTTTCGGCATGCCGCAGCAGCGTTCCTTGTCCAGCAGCGAAACCGGAATGCCGTTGTGTTCAAAAACGGCCACCAGATCTTCCGCCAGTTCGGGCTGGTTGTGGTTGCCGTAACAGGTGGCGAACAAAGCCACCTTGCCGGTGGTGCGGCCTGCTGCCTTGGCATCGCCGACGGTCTGATGACCCGCCAGCCGTTTGCGTGCGGTCTTGCTGTGGAACTCGGGCAGCACTGCGTTTTGGTGGACACCGAAGAACTTGTCCAGCTGCTTGCGGAACAGCTTGTTCTTGTTCATCGTATTGACGACACCGGAGACCACAGGGATGCCGGCCAGCGAACCGACCTGATCGGTGGAACTCAATACCTTGTCGCGCAGCTTGTCCTTGCCCTTTTTGTGCTTCACCGCCTTGGCGCGCAGCATCAGATGCGGGTAGTCCACGTTCCACTCATGCGGCGGCACATAGGGACATTTGGTGAGATAGCAGAGATCGCAGAGATAACAGTGATCGACCACTTTCCAGTAGTCTTCCTTCGCCACGCCATCGACTTCCATCGTCTCCGACTCATCGACGAGATCGAACAGCGTCGGGAATGAATTACAGAGGCTGACGCAGCGCCGACAGCCGTGGCAGATATCGAAAACACGCTCCAGCTCGGCAAACAGCGAAGTCTCGTTGTAGAACTCGGGATTTTTCCAGTCGATGGGATGGCGCGTGGGCGCCTCCAGACTGCCTTCACGGTATCCGCCAGCCATGTCTATCTCCTCTGCGAGCAGCGCCCGTCTGGATCGACGCGCGCGAAATGTATTTGGCGTTTCGACGTTCGCTAGGTTGGGTAAAGCGTAGCGTGCCCAACAAAGGCCTTGGCGTTGTATCGGACCGTGATCGTTGGGCACGTCACTATCGTTCCTTTGCCCAACCTGCGAGGTCAGCCCGCTAGGTAACCACCCCGATCCATACCGCCATGAACACCGAAACTTGTATTCGAAGTTTTAACGGTGGGCTGAGGCCAAGCCTCCACCCACCGCAAAGCAAGGCAAGAAAACTTGCCTGCTTCAGGCTCAGTCGTCCATCGAATCCAAAGCTTTCTGGAAACGGTTGGCGTGAGAGCGCTCGGCCTTGGCCAGTGTCTCAAACCAGTCGGCGATCTCGTCGAAGCCTTCCTCGCGCGCAGTCTTCGCCATGCCAGGATACATATCGGTGTACTCGTGGGTTTCACCCGCGATAGCCGCTTTCAGATTGTCGGCAGTCGAGCCGATCGGCAGACCAGTCGCTGGGTCGCCAGATGCTTCCAGATACTCCAGGTGGCCGTGAGCATGACCTGTCTCGCCTTCCGCGGTGGAACGGAATACAGCAGAGATGTCGTTGTAGCCTTCAACATCGGCTTTTGCTGCGAAGTAAAGGTAACGGCGGTTCGCCTGAGATTCACCAGCGAATGCGTCTTTCAGGCTTTGCTCGGTTTTGCTGCCTTTCAATTCCATCGTATAGTCTCCTGTTCGAATGGTTTGATGGTTGGTAAAGCAATGCGCCATCGATCACAGCAACGAACGATTGCCGCTTGACGGTGCATATTTAGAATTAGTCTAAACGTTGACTAATGTAGCAGATCACCTTTTGCTGTCAACCCGACACCACAATCGATGGGGTTACAACAACGGTCACTTTTCCACGTCTGGCAACCATAGCCGATTTTACCCACGAGCGTGAAGAACATCACACTGCATTGACCGATTACGACATCTCAAGTAGCTTTGCACCACCCTGACGCTCTGGACCGTCCCATGCCCCGAAAAAAGACGACAAAACAACCCAGTTTCGAAGAATCACTCAACGCCCTGGAAGCATTGGTCGAACGCATGGAAAGCGGCGACCTGACGCTGGAGGAATCATTGAAAGAATTCGAACAAGGCATGGCACTGACAAAGCAATGCCAAAAGCTGCTGGATGAAGCCGAACAGCGGGTCAGCATCCTCAGCGAAAAGAACCGCCTCGAACCCTTCGGCAAGAAGGAGAATGATACCGAACCCGACCAGTTCGACGACGAGATCCCCTTCTGACCATGACCACTTCCCTCACCCAGGTAATGCCGACATGGCTGGCGCGCATCGAAGACCGCCTCGCCCACTGGCTGCCGCCCCAGAAGAAATACAACGCCAAATTCCACGAAGCGATGCGTTACAGCACGCTGGACGGTGGCAAGCGCATCCGCCCATTGCTCATCTACGCCACCGGCACCGCCACCGGCCAAAACCTCAATGAACTCGACGGCCCCGCCTGCGCGGTCGAGATGATCCACGTCTACTCGCTGATTCACGACGACCTGCCCTGCATGGACGACGACGACCTGCGCCGCGGCAAGCCCACCTGTCACAAAGCTTTTGGCGAAGCCACCGCAGTGCTCGCCGGCGACGCGCTGCAAGCACTCGCGTTCAAAATCCTCGCCAGCGACCCGGCCATGACCAGCGACCCCGCGATTCGATTGAACATGATCGCCACCATCGCCACCGCCGCGGGCTACCAGGGCATGGCTGGCGGCCAGGCCATCGACCTCGACTCGGTCGGCAAGAAACTGAGCCTGATCGAACTGGAAGAAATGCACATCTACAAAACCGGCGAACTCATCCGCGCCGCCGTCAACATGGCCGCCAGCAACCGCCCCGACCTCCCGCCCGAACAAGCACAAGGACTCAACCGCTACGCCCAATGCATCGGCCTCGCCTTCCAGATCAGAGACGACATCCTCGACATCGAAGGCGACACCGAAACCCTCGGCAAACAAAGCGGCGCCGACCAGGCACTCGGCAAACCCACCTTCCCCGACATCATCGGCCTGAAAGAATCGAAAATCCGCCTACGCGAACTACACCAGCAAGCCCTCACCGCACTCGAAAGTTTCGACGACAAAGCCGACACCCTACGCGACATCGCCAACTACATCGTCGACAGA
>CAZQXF010000254.1:0-4341 GCA_964596975.1 uncultured Thiotrichales bacterium
ACCAACCTTGATGACAGCAACACCACCGGCCAGCTTGGCCAGACGCTCCTGCAGTTTTTCGCGGTCGTAGTCGGAAGAGGTTTCTTCCATCTGCGCCCGAATCTGCTCGACACGTGCCTTGATGTCGGCCTCGCTACCCGCACCATCGATAATGGTGGTGGTTTCCTTGTTGATGACGATTTTCTTCGCTTGGCCAAGCTCTTCGATTGACGCCTTTTCCAGCGACAGTCCCACCTCCTCGGAGATAACCTGGCCACCAGTCAGGATGGCGATATCCTGCAGCATGGCCTTGCGGCGATCACCGAAACCGGGCGCCTTGACGGCAGCAACCTTGACGATGCCGCGAATGCTGTTGACCACGAGAGTCGCCAGTGCTTCGCCTTCAACATCTTCGGCGATGATCAGCAGTGGCTTACCGGCTTTTGCAACACCTTCGAGTACCGGCAGCAAGTCGCGAATGTTCGAGACCTTCTTGTCGTGCAGGAGGATATACGCATCATCCATCTCAACCTGCTGAGCATCCTGATTGTTGATGAAATAGGGCGACAGGTAACCACGGTCGAACTGCATGCCTTCTACGACATCCAGCTCGTTTTCGAGGCCGGAGCCTTCTTCTACGGTAATAACGCCTTCCTTGCCAACTTTCTCCATCGCTTCAGCAATCGTATTGCCGATGGAAGCATCGGAGTTCGCCGAAATCGTACCGACCTGGGCAATCGCCTGGGTATCGGCACAGGGCTTCGACAAGTTACGCAGCTCTTCGACGGCTGCTGATACGGCCTTGTCGATACCACGCTTGAGGTCCATCGGGTTCATGCCAGCAGCAACGCTCTTCATACCTTCGCGAACGATCGCCTGGGCAAGAACGGTTGCAGTAGTCGTACCGTCACCGGCATTGTCGGAAGTCTGTGAAGAAACCTCCTTGACCATCTGCGCACCCATGTTCTCGAAACGATCTTCGAGCTCAATCTCTTTCGCCACGGAGACGCCGTCCTTGGTCACGGTAGGCGCACCAAAGGACTTCTCCAGCACGACATTGCGGCCCTTGGGACCCAGCGTTACCTTGACCGCATTGGCCAGGATGTTGACGCCATGCACCATACGATGACGGGCGTCATCACCAAATCTTACTTCTTTAGCACTCATTCTTGATCTCCCTCCTTAATCTTCGATAACAGCGATCACGTCGTCTTCACGCATGACCAGCACTTCTTCGCCATCTACCTTGACGCCGGTTCCGGCATACTTGCCGAACAGCACGGTATCGCCGACCTTGACGTCCAGTGCCCGGACTTCGCCATTGTCGAGAATCTTGCCATTGCCCACAGCGATGACTTCGCCGCGATCGGGTTTTTCTGCCGCGGAATCGGGAATTACGATGCCCCCGGGAGTCGTACGTTCTTCTTCGACGCGCTTGATGACAACGCGATCATGTAAAGGACGAATAATCATTCGACAAATCTCCTTTGATTTGAGTCCAGTTGAATTGATTCGAGTTCCGGTCGGTTGGTTGGTTGGCGCGACATACCAGTAACGATTTGCCGATACCATCCAACGGGCATGCTGTTAGCACTCACCCCGGATGAGTGCCAATAATAGGGATGCGTTTTCAGATGTCAACGGATGATTGAAAAAAACGTGTTCCGGGTCGGAAAAGAGTTGCCGCACGGCAAGGCCAAGCTAAGCTTGTCGTGCGCTCAACTGAAGAGATAGACAAGGCTGATGGTTGCCAGCGCAACCACAATCGTCTGCAGGCCGCTGCGAAGCCACGAAACGCCGGATATCCGCCCAAGAAAAACGCCAAGCAAAAAGACAACCAGTAACGCAACAACCATCGACAGCAGCAACGGGGAAAACAGCAACACCATGCCCATTCGCGCCAGCCACAGCGGCAGCATGATCAACAATGAAATCAGCAGTGGCGACAGGCCATTGACCAACCCGACCAACAACGGCATCCAGCGCGCTGCTTCACCATGCGCGCTCTCTTCCAGATCGCGAATCATGGCCTGCTCAAGTTCGTGCAATGCCTTGCGGCGCTCGGCCACCTCGCTGATATAAGCGCTGCTCAGGCCACTGACACCCAGCGCAATGGCCGCGCCGAGACAGGCGCTGATGACGACGCGCAGATCAGCAGGCTCCGCCAACGCGAACCCCATGACGATGCCGAGCATGGTCAAGGCGCCATCGAAACCGTTGACGACGAAATAGCGGCGAATGATGTCCTGTGATTCGGAGATGCGCAGCAGGAAAAAAAGGCGCTGAAGCCCCATTGTTTCAGACCGCCTCAGCAAGCATCGGACGATGAAGATGCAGTAATATTGCGCACATCCACTTCATCGATGCTGTGCAGGGATGCACCCATCGTTGTGATCGCCTGTTCAATGGCGATGAAATCCAGGTCGCCGCCCTCGATCAGGACACGCAAGGTCTCGGTATGTTCATCGACCTCGACAACAACGAGCTGCACACGATAGTCGGCACCAACCGCAGCGAGCGTACGCGAAAAATCCAGCGCGTTCGGCTGATGCGGCTTGAGTACATCCAGAATCAGCTTCGTGACATGGATCACCCGTGTTTTCTCCTGTGCCGGCGAAGACTCAGATCGAATGATAGTACAGCGGAACCGTCATTGCGGCACAGACGCGCGATACTCCGATGCTCAGAGACCAGTCAGAACAGGCTTCGAGCCTGCGGTGGCACGTCCTCCAACCAGTGAAATCTTCGGTTTCCGTGCCTTCTTCTCGGATTTGAGTTTCAGATACACTTCCTCACGATGCACCGCGACATCTTTCGGTGCGCTGATCCCCACGCGAATTTGATTGCCTTTTACGCCCAGAATGGTGACTGAAATATCATCTCCAATCTTCACGGTTTCACCAATACGGCGTGTCAATATCAACATATTCCTTTCCCCGGTAGTCGTTATCCAGAAGCACAGCGCATTATTTTTGTGACTCCGATTATAATAGATTGTAAATTCCTGTTTCTACTACTTTCTACTGCCATGGATATGCTAGACCAAGGGATTACACCGGGACGTGACGAGCAACACAGCCACATCGTCGCAGCGGCTATCGACACCTGGAGACAACAATTGTTTGCAGTCTGCACTGCGATATGAAGACTCAGCCTCGGAAAATGGCTATCTGATTCGACATCATGCTGTCGCAAGGAGGCCAGTCATGAGCATCAACGATATTGTCGTCATCTGGATCATCGTCAGTTGCGCTGCTGCACTGGCGCTTTACGGTCATAACCGCGGATGGTGAACCGATACCCAGTCGAGGACGTGAGGAAAGAGCTGCCGCCCGGATTGATAGCCACTACATAGCTCCTCCAGCTCGCCCCCTCGGCTACCCAGCAAGGTTGGAAAAGCACTGACACCCGTCGCGCGGGTCAGGATAAAACTCTGCCGGGTCGCCGCACGCAACGCCTCAGAAGCAAACAGGGTTGCAAAGACCGTGGCATCGACATCTTGCTCCGCTGCCAATGCAACAAGTACCTGCCCATCCGTCACATCGAGATTGTCTCGATAGAAAGCCTGCTGGATTCGCGAAAAATAGCGCAAGACGGACGCCGAATCACACTGCGCCATGGTCAACACCGCTCGCGACGCCGGTTCAGTATCGTAAATGAAATCGTCCCGATCGAAGAAGCCGAAATCGAAGCTCGCGCCCGTCCTATCGGCAACGTGCTCCCAATGACGCCGGATGTCTGCTTTGAGCGGATCTCTTAGTATCGTGGTGGTTCCGGGTCGCAACCCACCCATGACCAGCCGCAACACCGCTTGCTCGGCAAGCAGCTCACGAAGGCGGTGAACAACCGGTGAAAACCCCCAGCACCATGAGCACATCGGGTCGGCAAAGTAGATGATCTCGGGCAGTTCCCCGTCATCAGGCATCAATCCCGATCCTTGCGGGTAAACTCCCCCTCAATCGTTCGACCGCCCTGCGGCTGTTCTGGTTCGTTGAAATCTCCACCCTGCTGATTCCAGCGAGTTCGCTGTGACATCATCGAAACCCCGCTGATGCGCACACGTTTCAACAGCCAGCGGATCACTGCCTGCCTGGTGATCGGGATCAGGCAGAGAAATCCGATGATGTCAGTGACGAATCCCGGGGTGAGCAGCAATGCCCCGCCAAAGACCAGCGCCAGCCCTTCGATCATCTCCTGCGCCGGCAGGCGACCACTGGACAGACTTTGCTGATAACGCTGTAGCGTTGCGAGCCCTTGCTGACGCAGCAGCGCTGTGCCAAGAACCGCAGTGCCGATGACGATCAGAATCGTGGGAATGACACCGATGATGCTGCCAACCTTGATGAGGAAATAGAGTTCGAC
>CAZQXF010000255.1:0-4323 GCA_964596975.1 uncultured Thiotrichales bacterium
GTCCCTGAGCGGAGCCGAAGGGAGCGGTACCGAAGGAGAGCTACTGCCCCATCAGCCAAGTCCAAATACCAACATGAAAATTCGGAAACAGGTCGATACCCAGCGCTGATTTGATCAGATAGAGAATCAGCAGGCCGAACAGTGCCGAGCTGGTGGCATAGGCCATCAGGAACCAGAACTCGGCGAGGGTGAAGAAGCGCTGTTGCTTGCGTGTCAGCTTGCGGCGGTCGCGTCCGCCGATCAGAACGACGTAGTAACGCCAGCGCCAGAAACCGAAGGAGTAGCGAATATCCAGCGGGTGGCGTTTCCACTGTTCGGAGTACGCCTGTTCGATGGCCTGGTACTGTTCAGGGGTCAGGCTTTCGCGGATACTGTGGGGGATTTTCTCGAAAAATTTCTGCGAAAACTCAGCGGATGTGAGTGTGGTTGACATCGTTATGGCACCTCGATAACAGTACTTTGCTGTTATTTCTTATTGTTAGGGAACCTTCCGTGGTCCCCGCTTCTTGTTTGGAAGCGCCGTCCCTGGCAACGTCAAATGTTGATTGCTCAACAAGTTCCGTCTGACATCCTGTCAACGAGAATTAGCCTAGAGGGGTTAGTTGAAAAGAGGAAGGCTAGACAG
The DNA here is from genome assembly GCA_964596975.1 of uncultured Thiotrichales bacterium. Lineage (GTDB taxonomy): Bacteria > Pseudomonadota > Gammaproteobacteria > UWMA-0217 > UWMA-0217 > JALSHZ01. The sequence continues at coordinate 626 of CAZQXF010000255.1, forward strand.
ATGGAGCGAGGCAATAGATCGACGAGTGGTTGTGGTTAGAACGAGTTCAAGTTCTTTCGTAGGAGTATGAATTTTATGAGTAATTCCTGAGTGCAAAGGTTGGGGTATGGAAGCTGAGAAAGTCCGGCTGGATAAATGGCTGTGGGCGGCGCGCTTTTTCAAGACGCGTTCCTTAGCGTCGGCGGCAATCAATGGTGGCAAGGTTCATGTCAATCAGCAGCGGGTGAAGAGTTCGCGTGCGGTAAAACCGGGAGATGTGGTCGAAGTCTGGCGTGGCCCCGATCAGTTCACGATTGTCGTCGATGCGCTTTCGGCGCGGCGTGGGCCGGCGAAAGAGGCACAGAAGCTCTATCATGAGACGCAGGAGAGTATCGCCAAACGTGAAGAAGCTGCTGCACTGCGCAAATTGGCCTACCAGGGCGCACGGCCAGCGCCGCATCGCCCCTCCGGGCGGGATCGACGCAAGATCCGCTCGTTTACAGGCAAGCATTGATCCGGGGAACTCAACCGACTGAAACAGTGGTAGAATCGCGCGTTTCAGCGTGCCGCATTGGGCGGTCGTGGTAACAAGCGGGTGGGAATTCAGGTGACATCATGAAGGTAGTTCAATGACGCCAAGCGAGGAGGAACCGCTGATTCTCGATGCGGAGACACATGGTGTTCCGCTGTCGAAAATCGATGTCAATGCCCGCAAGGTGCTGAACCGTTTGCATGAAGCCGGTTTTCGGGCTTGTCTGGTGGGCGGTGCGGTGCGGGATCTACTGCTCGGCATTACGCCGAAGGACTTCGATGTTGCCACCGATGCGACGCCGGATGAGGTGAAGCGCCTGTTCCGCAACGCGCGCCTGATTGGGCGGCGATTCCGCTTGGCGCATATCCGTTATGGCCGCGACATCATTGAGGTTGCCACGTTTCGTGCGCCCCACGAGGAGGCGATCGAGGATGCCGAGGCGCTGGTCGAGCACACTGGCCGCATTCTTCGTGACAACGTCTATGGCTCGCTGGAGCAGGATGTGTGGCGTCGTGATTTCACCGTCAACTCGCTCTACTACGATATCGCCGACAACGCGATTATCGACTACACCGGCGGTGTCGCCGATCTGCGCGAAGGCATCTTGCGGATGATCGGTGATTCGGAGCAGCGTTACCATGAAGACCCGGTTCGGATGCTGCGCGCGGTGCGCTTTGCCGCCAAGCTGGGGTTTCGTATCGATCCTGAAGCCGAGCATATTCTGACTGATCTGGCGCACTTGTTGCAGGATGTCGCGCCTGCCCGGTTGTTCGAGGAGTTCCTCAAGCTGATGCACGCCGGTGCCGCTTTCGATACCTTCGAGCTGTTGCGAAAGTATCAGCTGTTTGGTCAGTTGTTTCCGGAAACCGAGGAAATGTTGCAACAGGATGAAGGCGGGCTGTTTGAGCGATTTATCTGCAACGCGCTGAAGAATACCGATAAACGGGTCGCTGAAGGCAAGCCGGTCAACCCGGCGTTTCTGGTTGCGGTGTTCCTGTGGCGGCCGGTGGTGCGCGCTCAGGAGGCGCAGATTGCAGAGGGCTTGCCGCCGTTTGTGGCATTGCAAAAAGCCAGTCAGGCCGTGCTGTCGCGAGAGGTCAAGCATGTCGCGGTACCCAAGCGGTTCAGCATCCAGTCGCGGGAAATCTGGGAGTTACAGCAGCGGCTGCGCGGTACTCGTGGCAAACGTCCGCTTCGTCTGATCAATGAGCAGCGTTTTCGCGCGGGCTACGATTTTCTCTGTCTGCGCGCTCATTCGGGTGAGGATGGCCTGATGGCACTGTGTGAATGGTGGACGAAGTTCCAGGAGGAAAACCCGGTCAAGAGCAAGCGTGAGCCCTCTGCACCCCGGCGTCGGCAGCCGCCGCGTCGTCGTTCCCGCCGCAAGAAGCCCGCGTCAAGTGCTTGATTGCGTCCGTACATGGTGACAGCGTATGTCGGGCTGGGCAGTAATCTGGGCGATCCGGTAGCCCACCTGCTCGAAGCAGTCGCCCTGCTAGACAGGCTGTCGGAGGTCGACGTACAGCAATGTTCATCGTTTTATCGCAGCCAGCCCATGGTCAAATTGCCCCGGAAACGTGGCCGGCGGCAGGTCTCCTCACGCTGGCGTACACGCCAGCCGGACTACATCAATGCGGTCGTGATGCTTGAGACGTCGCTGTCCCCAATGCAGCTGTTACGCCGTCTGCAAGGGGTGGAGAAACGTTTGGGGCGCCTGCGTACCGGCGTGCATTGGGCGTCGCGAACGCTGGATCTGGATCTACTGCTCTATGGTGCCCGGCGTATCGACCTGCCGCGGCTCAGGGTGCCGCATCCGGGTATCGCCGAGCGTGCATTTGTGCTGCTGCCACTGGCGGAAATCGCGCCGACCGATCTGGTTGTTCCTGGTCATGACGCGCTCGAAAAGATGTTGGCAGGCGTGGAGCATAAGAAATTGGAAAAACTGATCGAATGACGGAAAAAATGAAATACATCGTTGTCGAAGGGCCGATTGGTGTCGGTAAGACAACGCTCGCATCACGCTTGGCGGAAGACATGAAGGCCAGCCTGGTGCTGGAGCGGGCTGATGAAAACCCGTTTCTGGAAAAGTTCTACGTCAATCCGCGGCAGATGGCGCTACATACGCAGCTGTTCTTTCTGCTGCAACGCAAGCAGCAGGTCGAAGGGATCGCGCTCAATCGTGGTGACGAGCGTATCATCGCCGATTTTTTGCTGGAGAAGGATCGATTGTTTGCCGAGGCGACGCTGAGTGATACCGAATTCCGTCTCTACGACCAGATCTATCAGGCCTTGATCTCGGCTGCGCCAAAGCCGGATCTGGTGGTCTATCTACAAGCGCCGACCGAGGTGTTGTTGCGCCGCATTCGCAAGCGTGGCCGGCGTTTCGAGCGACCGATCGATACCACCTATCTGCATCAGCTGTCGGACGCCTACGCGAGTTTTTTTCACTACTACAACGATGCGCCATTATTGATTGTCAATGCGACCGAGATCGACTTTGCGCACAATGAAAACGACTATCAGCGGTTGTTCGAGCAAATCAGCACCATCGGCAAAGGGCGGCATTTCTTCAATCCGCTACCGGATCTGCGCTAAGGTCGGCTCATGAGCATCCATACTGACGTCAAATCCGTCACCGTCGCCACACTGAAGAAGATGAAGGCGGCAGGTGAAAAGGTTGCCTGCCTGACGGCCTACGATGCCAGCTTTGCTGCCGTGCTGGACGAGGCGGGCGTAGATGTGATGCTGGTAGGTGATTCGCTTGGCATGGTGATTCAGGGGCATGAGACCACCGTGCCGGTCACGGTGGACGATATCGTCTACCACAGCCGAGCGGTGGCCAGCCGTTGCCGGCGTGCGCTGCTGATGGCCGATATGCCGTTCATGAGCTACACATCGACAACCCAGGCCATGGTGTCGGCCGCGCGGCTGATGCAGCAGGGCGGCGCGCAGATGGTCAAGCTCGAAGGCGATGCACGGCAGGTGGAGGTGGTCAGCAAGCTGGCTGAGCATGGCGTGCCGGTGTGCGCTCATATTGGTCTGCAACCGCAGCTGGTGCACAAGCTTGGGGGTTACCGCGTGCAGGGGCGGGAGCCCGCTCAGGCCGAGCGCATGATCAAGGATGCCGTGTCGCTGGAGCGTGCAGGGGCGGATGTGCTGCTGCTGGAGTGTGTGCCAGCGCTGCTGG
>CAZQXF010000256.1:0-4310 GCA_964596975.1 uncultured Thiotrichales bacterium
CAGCAATTCCGGGCGGGTACCGAGGGTCATCAGGGTCAGAATTTCGCGTTTGTCTACATACACGGTCAGCGGGCGCTCCGCCGCGATATGCTGCTCGCGCTGGTGGCCGAACTCATCCACTGCGCTCACGGCGACGGCAGCGTCCAGTCCGGCGTCGGTCATGTCGATGTGGTGGTTTGTCATGTCAGCCTCCGGTCACGTTCATATGGCGCTGGATAATGGGAATGCCATCGAGCCGAAAATCATGCCCGCGGGGTTTGATCTCCATGGCCTGCACGATCGCTTGTTGCAGTGGCTGGTCGTCCAGCGGGTGGGCGCGTAGCACGGGGCGTAGCTGTTTCGAGTGTTCCTGTCCAAGGCACAGCAGCAAGCGCCCGGTGGCCGTTAGCCGTACCCGATTGCAACTGTCGCAGAAGTTGTGGCTGTGCGGAGAGATAAAGCCGATGCGCCCCTCATGGCCACGGACGTGAAAATAGCGCGATGGGCCGCCGCTGTGTTCCGTGCTTTCTATCAGCTCGAATGCCTGGGCCAGATCGCTGCGGATGGCATCCGAGGAATAGTAGGCCTCGGCCCGGTCGTGTTCCTGCACGGCACCCAGCGGCATCTCCTCGATAAAGCTGATGTCCATGCCGTTGTCGAGTGCGAATCGTGCCAGATCGACCACCTCGTCGTGATTGCGATGCTTGAGGATCACGGCATTGAGCTTGATGCGGCGGAAGCCCGCGGCCCGGGCAGCCTCGATACCGGCCAGTACCTTGTCGAGCTCGCCAATCCGGGTGATGCGGCGGAAGCGCTCGGGGCGCAGCGAATCGAGGCTGATGTTCACCCGCTGCACACCGGCATCCACGAGCGCATTGGCGAAGCGCGGCAGTTGGGTGGCATTGGTCGTCAGCGTCAGCTCTTTCAGCCCCGGCAGCGCGCCCAGGGCTTCGAAGACGCTGAGAATATTCCGCCTCACCAGCGGCTCCCCTCCGGTAATACGAATTTTCTCGACGCCGAGTTCGACGAAATTGCGCCCCAGCCGGATGATTTCTTCCAGCGTCAGCAGCTGCGCCCGGGGCACGAACTGCATGTCTTCACTCATGCAGTAGATGCAGCGCAGATCGCAACGGTCAGTGACCGAGATGCGCAAATATTTTATGTGGCGACCAAAGCGGTCGGTCAGATCACGTTGTTGAGTCATATCGCTCCCGGGCAGATCGTTTTCCCGGACACGCTGCAAAATCCGCGCCAGTCACCGGTTTTCTATGTTGCGGCGAGGGCGGCGGGTCATTTTGTCCCAGGTTTTATGGGCGGCCGGGTCATCCGCGCTCGAATTGTGACGGATTGTGAAGGCTGTGCTGGCAGTAGAACGAATATTCATTCCAGCTGTCGAATGGCTTGCGTGGAGTAACTGGAACATGGCTGTTGCATGGAGGAGTCAGGTGTCGGTTACTCGAATCAGTCTCTAACAGTGTAGGTGAAGACTATGAAAAAAATGATATTGGCTTCGGCCATGTCGATGGGGATTGCTGTTGCTTCTGCGACGGTCAGTGCCGCAGTTCCGGGTGACCTCAATCAGGATGGCATTGTCAGTTTCAGCGATTTGAATGTGATGCAGGCTGAATACGGCAAGCGTGGCGCGTCGGTCGCCGATTTGGACGGGAATCGGCGGGTAGACCGCTACGATGTTCGGGTTTTGCACTATCTGCTGGGTCACAATGGCGGAGACTTCACGGCCGACACTGCGCTGACGGACGCGGATATCGATGTATTCCGGCAACGATTCAACAAGCCCGGCGGCAATGATGCTGACTATGACCATAGTGGGTTTGTCAGTTTTGATGATCTGGGATTGTTGCGCTACATGCACAATGCCGACTGGTCGGCCGAAGAGGCTGCGGGGCCGGTTGGAGATCATAACTACGATGGCGTCGTATCGCTGAGCGACATACCGGCGTTGCGCGACAAGATCGACAATGGTGAGGCCGGTAGCAGGGATGTCGATCTGCTGTATATGGTGCTGGGCACCAACGCCGGTGACCTGAATGGCGACGCCCGGGTCGATGGTGCCGACCTCGATCTGTTCAGGTCGAAGTTCAATTCCGATGATCCCGCTGCCGATTTCGACCGGAATGGCTGGGTCAGCTTCGGTGATCTGGAGTTGTTCCGCTTTCTCCGCCGGGCTGACTGGCGCGATAGCGGCGTGTTCGGCGATTTCAATGGAGATAGTGTCGCGGACATCCAGGATTTGGCGATTCTGCGCAGTGAAAAAGGAAGCGCTGGTGCATCGGGTACCGACATCGATGGCGATGGAACGGTGGATGATTTCGATATAGAGTTGTTTTTATTCTTGAACGGCCAGAACTGGGGCGATCTCGATCACAATGGCGCGGTCAGCTTCGGTGACCTGCAGGTCTTGGGCCAGGCATGGGGCTCGACCGGACGCTCGGTGGCCGATCTCACAGGCGACGGACGCGTCAATTACGATGACTACCGCATCTTTGTCTACCTGTGGAGGCTGGCGCAGCAGTATCAGTAACGCAGGTCTGTTTGTGTAGCACAAGGATGTGCTGCACTTCTCCCGCTCGCTACTTGGGGTCACGCTCGCTACTTGGGGTCAGGTCTTGCGCTACTTGGGGTCAGGTCTTGTATTGCAGCATGGCGAGTGGCGTATATTGATCGCTGCCCAGTGTGCCGGCGAAGCGGCTGGCTGTGATAAAATCTCCCCATTTTGACCGGAGACGAGACCATGGCTGGACACAGTAAATGGGCCAATATCAAGCATAAGAAGGCTGCCAACGACAAGAAGCGGGCGAAGGTTTGGACGAAGTTGATCCGTGAGATCACGGTGGCGGCGAAGGAGGGCAAGACCTCTGACCCGGCTGCGCATCCGCGTTTGCGCCTGGCGGTGGACAAGGCGCTGGCAGCGAACATGCCGAAGGATACCATCGAGAAGGCGGCCAAGCGGGGCGCGGGTGAGACCGAGGGTGCGAACTATGAAGAGATCGTCTATGAAGGCTACGGCCCGGGTGGCGTGGCGATCATGGCGCTGTGTCTGACCGACAATCGCAATCGCACGGTTTCCGAGGTGCGTCATGCGTTCACCAAGGCGGGGGGTAATCTCGGTACCGATGGTTCGGTTTCCTATATGTTCACCAAAACCGGCATTATCAGCTATGGCCCCGGCGCCGATGAAGACGCCATCATGGAAGCGGCGCTCGATGCTGGCGCTGAGGACATTGTGACCAATGACGATGGTTCCATCGATGTGTTGACCACGCCTGAGGAGTATCAGGCGGTCAAGGATGCGTTGCAGGCGGCAGGGCTGGAGCCGGACAATGCCGAGGTCACGCTGCGCCCGGATACGCTGACGGCGCTGGACAATGACGCTGGCGAAAAGGTGATGCGCATGATCGACCGTCTTGAAGACCTCGATGATGTGCAGGAGGTCTATACCAATGCCGATATTCCCGATGAAGTGCTGGAGAATGCATGAGCCGTAAGGGATCATGCGTTGTTTTGTGCGGTAGTCTCACCCCTCTCCTCACCCCTCTCCCCTCGAGGGGAGAGGGGGCTTGAAAGACCTGACATGATAAGAATTCTCGGGATTGACCCCGGCTCCCGGATAACGGGCTACGGCGTCATCGACAGCGATGGGCGCTACAGCCGCCATGTCAGCAGTGGCGCGATCATCGTGAGTGGTGATTCTCTCGCTGAAAAGCTGGGGTTGATCTACCGCGAGGTGAGCAACGTGATCGAGGATTGCCGCCCGCGTGAGATGGCGATCGAAAAAGTCTTCATGGCGCGCAGCGCCGACTCGGCGCTGAAGCTGGGGCAGGCGCGGGGCGCGGCGATCTGTGCTGGCGTCATTATGGAGCTGCCAGTGTCGGAATACACTGCCAAGGTGGTGAAGAAATCGGTGGTGGGCACCGGCGGCGCGGACAAGGAGCAGGTACAACACATGGTGAAGATGATGCTCAACTTGCAGGGCAAGCTGCAGGCCGACGCGGCCGATGCGCTCGCGGTGGCGCTGTGTCACGCACACACGGCGGCGTCGCACAGCCGTATCGCCAGTTTGCAGGTGCGCAAGTGATCGGCCGCATCACGGGCACGCTGCTGCTCAAACAGCCGCCGGAGCTGCTGCTGGACGTGAACGGCATTGGCTATGAGGTGCAGGCGCCGATGTCCACCTTCTTCGATCTGCCGCCGACGGGGCAGACGGTCACGCTGGTAACCCATTTTCATGTGCGGGAAGACGCGCAGATTCTCTACGGCTTTCTCACCGAGGCCGAGCGCAGCCTGTTCCGCCAGCTGCTGAAGGTCAATGG
>CAZQXF010000257.1:0-4292 GCA_964596975.1 uncultured Thiotrichales bacterium
TCAATGAAGACACCGCGCTGGCTATTACCGGGCTCTCGGTCGCCGATGCCGATGACAACATCGCCAGCGTCGAGCTGACGGTGGCCAACGGCACACTCAACCTCACCCTCGCCGGCTCCGCCAGCCTCTCGGCCGGTGCCAATGGCTCAAGCGCCCTGACGCTCAGCGGTTCACTGACCGATATCAATAGCACGCTGGCGACCCTGACCTATCGAGGCAACGCCGATTTCAATGGCAGCGATACCTTGACGGTGCGCTCTACCGACACCGTCGGCGCGAGCGACACGGATACGGTCGACATTACCATCAACCCGGTCAATGACGCTCCTGAGATTTCCGCCTCGGCAACATCATTCTCCGCCAATATGATCGGTATCGCGGCGCTTGATTCGCAACAGATCACCATCACCGACCCTGACGCCAGTTCGAAACCACTTCAGCTGACCCTTGTTGCCGAATCGGGAAAAATCCATGTCGACACCGGGAGTCGTCAGATAACGGTGCTGTCCGGAAACAACACTGCAAATGTCACCCTGTCCGGGACGCTGGTGGAATTGAACGCGCTCTTGCACGGCTCAGACGCCAGTGAAGGCGGCATCTTCTGGTCAGGTAAGCTGGAGAGCGACGCGCGGCAAGTCGACCTGCAGATCACAGTCGACGACCAGGGCAACAGCGGCGGAAACGCAAAAACTGCGACACAGCACTTCACCATCGATGTGCCAGCCAGTCATGCCAACGAACCAATCGTTCTGGACGAGGACGCTGAGCCGCTTCAATTGAACCCTTATCTGCTGTTTGGCGTCGATGCTACCGCCACGCAACTTGCATTCAGTGTCAGCGATATCGCAGACCCGGATCTATTGGATGCGACGATCTCGACGGCGAATGGCAGCTCAATGCTGACTTTGATCCCGCTCGCGGATCAGCATGGCGAAACCAGCATCAAGCTGACAGCGCAGACCAGTACGGGCAATCGTCTCGAGACCACGCTCAGCGTGATTATCAATAGCATTCCCGATGCACCGGTGATTGCCATCGAGCCCATCGAAGGGGCAACCAACAACGCCGTGCGTGTTTTGATTGCACCCAATTCCGCCGATGGCACTGACTCGGACATCAATTTTTTCTATATCTCCGGCATCAGCGGCGGTGAACTTTATCAGGCGGACGGTACAAACAAGATCGAGAACGGCAGTTTCATCAGTCGCGAAGAGGCAGATGCCGGCCTCATCTTCATTCCAGAGAACGGTGTCGCAACGGCAAGCACCTTGCGCTTTTTCGTCTTGGGGGCGTTCAATGACCGAGGCCTGCCGTCTGGCGCCAAGGCAGCCGAATTCAGCTTCGATGTGCAGCCTCCACAGGTCGCCCAGACACCGCCGCCAAGCAAAATTGAACCCACCGATATTCCAACACCAGAGACGCTAACGCACAACGATGACCAAAATACCGAAGACTCAGGCGCGCTACTGCTGAGGCAGGCCATCAAGGACGCAGAGGAGGCCCGACAGCGCGGTGAGCCCACGGCAACAATTACCACCCCGCCGATCACGATTCAGCCCGTTCACACGATGCCGGCCTCCGAGGAAGCTCTGGACGATTTTTCAGTGCTGGGCAATGACGGCGCACGCAAGACCGTCGACCGTGCCAGCTTCGCACAACTGATTACGCGTTACCTCGATGAAATAGAAAGACAAAAGGATGTCCTGGTCGTCACCAGTTATGAACACCTGTTCGAATCACTCGAACGACTGCGAGATGAATTCCACGAACTCGGCCTGTCCGACCGTACCGTGATCGGCAGTGCAGTCGTGGCATCGGCCGGGCTTTCTGCAGGTTATGTGGTCTGGATGCTGCGTGGTGGCTTGCTGATCAGCTCGATGATGTTTTCTGTCCCTGCATGGAGCATCGCCGATCCACTGACCATACTGGCCGCTCAGCGTGACGAGGAGGACGACGATTCGCTCGAAGATATCGCCAGAAAAGGCGCGAGAAAGAAAAATGAGAAAGCATCGTGAGCAACGACGGCCGACGAATATTAGAACTCAAGTTTCGGAGTTCGCGGCACTCACTTCTGCCCCGGTTATCAGGTAGGTATGGGCAAAGGAATGATAGTGACGTGCCCAACAACCACGGGCGAGTACAACATCAAGCCCTTGTTGGGCACGCTGCGCTTTGCCCAACCTACCGGAACAGCGTCCCTTCGAACATTGGTCAAATCCATGAACTGGGGAATGGACTCCGAAACTTGAGTTAAGTAAGAAAATCGGGGCTCACGGCACGCCCTTTTGCAGAAAATGTAGTAGAACGACAACCTCGTGAACAAAACATCGGAAGACATCACGGATGAGCACAAAACTACGCGTTACCTTCGGCCTGACCGGCATGGTCATTACCTTGATCATGCTGGCCCATTTTATTGGCTTGATTCCGGATCGCGACAAACTCGTCGAGAGCAACCGCGCCGTGCTGGCGGAATCCATCGCCATTCATGTGACATCGTTGATGTTGCAACAACGGCTCGACAACCTGAAACGCGATCTCTCCTACTACGCCAGCCGCAACGATGATCTTCTAAGTATTGGCTTACGCCGCGAGGATGGCGTGCTGATCGCCTCTTTTGGTGATCACGAACATCTCTGGACCGCGACCCGGCACGAACAATCGACCACTCACCAGGTCAAGGTACCCATCTGGGATGGCGACTCCAAATGGGGCGAGGTGGAACTGCGCTTCACCGATCTGCTCCAACCCGGTATCGCCGGACTGCTGCAACAGCCCTTCGCCAGGCTCATCACCCTTTTCAGCGTCACCTCCTTTTTCATGTTTTACCTGTTTCTGGGTAAGACGCTGAAAGTTCTCGACCCTTCCAAAGCGGTGCCATCACGCGTGCGCAGCACACTCGATACACTTGCTGAGGGCCTGCTGATTCTCAACTCAAAAAGCCAGATCATGCTGGCAAACGATGCCTTTGCCGGATTCCTGGACGAAGACCCCGACGCCTTGGCAGGAAAAAATGCCAATAGCCTGCCTTGGCTTGATGACGATGGAAACCCAATTCCCACCAACACATTTCCCTGGATGCAGGCGCTCGCAACTGGCGCGGTGCAAAAAAGCAGAACGATGCAGCTCAAAACAGGCCAAGACAAGGCGCTGGCGCTACAAGTTTCCTGTTCCCCAATTATTACCGACGACGGACAGTGCGCCGGGGTGCTGGTGAGTTTCGATGACGTTAGCGAATTGCGTAAAAAAGAGGCCGAGCTGGAGAAATCACGAGAAGAAGCCGAGGCCGCAAACCATGCCAAAAGCGCGTTTCTCGCCAATATGAGCCACGAAATTCGCACACCGATGAATGCCATTCTTGGCTTTACTGAAATTCTCAAGCGCGGCTATGTACAAAACCAGCAGGACAGCCTGCGCTATCTGAATATCATCAACTCCAGCGGCAAGAGTCTGCTTGATCTGATCAACGATATTCTCGACCTGTCGAAAGTCGAATCCGGCAAGATGCAGATGGAAATCAGCCGGATCGAGCCTTACAAAATCGTCTACGAGGCCATCCAGGTCCTCGCACTGCGCGCCAACGAAAAAGGCATCAGACTCGATTACGACGTCGTTGGGTCAATTCCCGAGTTCATCCATTCTGACCCGACGCGACTGCGCCAGATGATCATCAATCTGGTCGGAAACGCCATCAAATTCACCGAACAAGGCGGTGTGCATGTTACCTGCTCCTTTGACCAGGCAGCCGACGAGCCGCGCATGGAATTCAGCATCAAGGACAGCGGCATTGGCATGACAGCGGAGCAATTGGAGAATATCTTCAACCCCTTCGTGCAGGCCGACAGCTCCACGACACGTCGTTTCGGCGGCACGGGCCTCGGGCTGACGATCAGCAAGCGCTTTGCCGAGGCGCTGGGCGGCGGCATCCGTGTCACCAGCAAAGCTGGGGAAGGAAGTACCTTCGTCGTCTCGATCGCAACGGGCGACCTCTCGGATGTCCGCTTCATCCAACCCGATGAAATCGACCTATCCGGTGCCGCACTCGAGCAGGGATTGGTCAAGAAATGGGTGCTACCGCATGCCCAGGTGCTTGTGGTTGACGATGGCCCGGAAAACAGGGAACTCGTCAGGTTTCTGCTGCAAGAGGCTGGTGTCGACGTGCATGAAGCCGAAAACGGCCGTGAAGGCCTGGAAAAAGCACTGCATACGGCCTATGACTTGATCCTGATGGACGTCCAGATGCCAGAGATGGATGGTTTCACCGCGACCGGAAAGATTCGTGAAGCCGGGCT
>CAZQXF010000258.1:0-4267 GCA_964596975.1 uncultured Thiotrichales bacterium
CAACAGCACTGAATCCAGGCCGACGGTATGCCGACCATCGAGCACTCACCCAACGGCCATCGTCACACTCGTCGAGCAGATCAACGCTATGCAACTAGATGTGATCATCAGTTTCGCAGCGCCGAGCGTGAACGACATATTCTGCAAGTCAGCCGCGCAGGGGGTGTGGTTCTATCACCTGGGCCATGCGGATATCTCCGACAATGGTGATGATCTGGTCCGCAAGGCCCTCGAAAACCCATCGAATACAGCAGACATCAGGCTCGTTCGTCAAAACGGCAACAACGTACAAACCACGATTCTCCGGCAGGCAAATTATTCATTGTCACCCACACTCTCGGCGAGAAAAAATCGCTTCGCCCCCTATTTCGGCAGTAGCTGGTTCGTCATCGAAAAACTGGCCGAGCTGCACGCCAACGGCAGCGTCAGCACCCTCACGAACATCGAAGAGAAAAAACAAAATACGCTACAAGGGCCGGGAAATCGCCTGATCATCCATTACCTCACGCAACGCCTGCGTGGCATCGTGGCTCGCGCGCCGCTACGACTACGACATCGGAACGTGGTGGTACATTGGAAAATTGCATTGCGACGGTCGCAACAGCACCTGCCGGAACAAGAAGAGGCGGATGCGCTGCCCCAATTTCGCTGGCTGCAAACCCCACACAGTCATTTCTGGGCCGATCCGTTTCTGCTGGAGCATGACGGCAAGGTCTGGCTGTTTTTCGAAGAATACGACCGCAGTAGAAACAAGGGCCATATCGCCTGCGCCGAAATAGACGAATATGGGCGCCTCGGCACCGTAAAAACCGTGCTGGAAAAACCCTGGCATCTCTCCTATCCGCAGGTATTCTCCTGCGACGGAGAACTTTACATGGTGCCCGAGTCAGTCGAGCATCAGACGGTCGACCTCTATCGCGCACGCCACTTTCCCGACGACTGGGTACATGAAAAACAATTGCTCGACGTTGCCGTGGTCGATGCCACACTGCAATGCCGTGACGGCCGCTGGTGGATGTTTGCATCTCCCATGACGATTCCCGGCCACGCGCCGATCACCTGCCTCTGGACGTCGGACAGCCTCACTGGTGACTGGCGACTGGCGCCTTCACATCACGTCAGCGACAATGTTCACCACGCCCGTAACGCGGGTACCATCGCCACCCACAACGGTCACAGCTACCGCGTAAGTCAGGACTGCGCCAAGACATACGGCGCCGCGCTGTGGTTCAACCGCATTGAACGATGGGACGAAAACCACTATGCGGAAATCCCGGAAAAATGTCTCACCGGCAATAAAATCCCCGGGCTGACCGGCATCCACAGCTACAACCGCGTGGGCGACATCGAGGTCATCGACGGGCGTTTCGTCGTGGCACTGGCTAAAGCCTGACCAGCCCAACAACCACGGGCCGCTAGCACACCAAGGCCGTTGTTGGGCACGCTGCGCTTTGCCCAACCTACCGACTACCGAATCCGTAGGGTGAGCGCCGATCGAGTGCTCAGCGAAATCCTGACAATGGTGGGCACGCTGCGCGCGCTCCACCCTACCGGAAAAGGGTCCAACTCGATTCGCCTAGAACCCACGTTCAGTATCCCCTTCGTCGCCCGCACTACGGGAGTTTTTCCTTCCGTCATTCAACTACACTCAACCCCATGGATACTGATGTAATTCAGGCTTCTTGATGCGCATCAAGGAAGTACGTCCGCATTCACCTAATTTAAGCCGGGTTACCACCCCAATCGTTCCCACAAACCAACAACCAAACCAACAACACCGCCAACGAGGAACCATTCATGCAAAGATCGCTGCACATCGACCCATTGAAATGCACCGGCTGCTTGCAGTGCGAAATGGCCTGCTCTTACCATGCCGAGGGCGCGTTCAACCCGTCGCGCTCACGCATCAAGGTTTTCACCTTCCATGAAGCCGGTCGCTTCGCCCCCTACACCTGCACCCAGTGTGATGAAGCCTGGTGCATGCACGCCTGTCCGGTCGAGGCCATCACCACCGATTTGGAGACGGGCGCGAAGGTCGTGTCCGAAAGCAAGTGCGTCGGCTGCAAGGTCTGCACCATCGCCTGCCCGTTCGGCACCATCAATTACCACCACGTCAGCGGCAAGGTCGTCAAATGCGATCTCTGCGGTGGCGACCCGGAGTGCGCCAAGGCCTGCCCCACCGACGCAATCACCTGGATCGACGCAGACTGGACCGGTCTCGACCGGATGCGCGCTTCGGCGGAAAAGAGTCTGGCCGGCGTCGCGGCTTCCTGAACGAGTGGAGGAGTAGAAACAATGTCCTGGACAAAAAAGATACTGCGCGTCAATCTCAGCGACGGCAGCTGCACCCCCGAGCCACTCAACATGGCCTGGGCAAACGAATATCTCGGCCAGCGCGGGCTGGCGTCGAAATACCTGGTCGAGGAAATCGACCCGACCTGCGATCCACTTGGCCCCGATAACAAGCTGATCATGGCGACCGGCCCACTGACCGGCACCATGGCCTCCACCGGTGGCCGCTACGCCGTCATCACCAAAGGCCCATTGACCGGCGCGATCGCCTGTTCCAATTCCGGCGGTTTTCTTGGCAACGAAATGAAAAACGCCGGTTGGGACATGATCATTTTCGAAGGCAAGTCGCCCGAGCCGGTCTATCTCTACATTGAAGATGATCTGGCCGAGTTGCGGCCAGCTGCCGATCTGTGGGGCAAATCGGTGTGGGAGACCGACGACCTGCTGCACCAGATGCACCAGGACCCGCTGCTGCGCATCGCCTGCGTGGGCCGCTCAGCTGAGGCTGGCTGCCTCTACGCCGGCATCATCAATGACAAACACCGCGCCGCGGGTCGCTCCGGCGTTGGCACCGTGATGGCGTCGAAAAATCTCAAGGCGGTCGCCATTCGCGGCACCAAGGGCGTTGGCAACATCGACAATCCGGAAAAATTCTTTCAGGCCGTCAACGATGCCAAGGCGGTGCTGGCGGAAAACGCCGTCACCGGCCAGGGCCTGCCCACCTACGGCACCCAGGTATTGATGAACGTGATCAACGGCGTCGGCGCGCTACCGGCCCGCAATATGCGCGAGGTGGGTTTCGAAGGCGCCGAGAACATTTCCGGCGAAGCCATGCACGAACCGCGGCCGAGCGATGGCAAGCCCAATCTGACCACCAATGCCGCCTGTTTCTGCTGCACCATTGCCTGTGGACTCATCTCCACCGTGGACAAGAACCACTTCAGCGTGCAGAACAAGCCCGAATACTGGGGCGCATCCGGCGGGCTGGAATATGAAGCTGCCTGGGCGTTGGGCGCGGACACCGGCGTCGATGATCTCGATGCCCTGACCTACGCGAACTTTCTCTGCAACGAGGATGGCTACGACCCGATCAGCTTTGGCGCCACCGTCGCCGCCGCCATGGAGATGTTCGAAAACGGTCAGATCACCACCGAGCACACCGGCGGCATCGAACTGAAATTCGGCTCTGCCGAAGCGCTGACGAAGATGGCCGAACTCGTCGCCCACGGCGAGGGGTTTGGTCTCGACCTGGGCCTGGGTTCAAAACGGCTGTGCGAGAAGTACGGTCGCCCCGAGCTGTCGATGACAGTCAAAGGCCAGGAGTTCCCCGCCTATGATCCCCGCGGCATACAGGGCATGGGGCTGGGGTATGCCACCTCGAACCGCGGCGCCTGCCACCTGCGCGGCTATACCGTGGCGTCGGAAGTGCTTGGCATCCCGGTCAAGACCGACCCCACCGTGACCGAGGGCAAGGCCGAACTGGTCAAGGCGTTTCAGGATGCCACCGCGCTGGTGGACTCCTCCGGCCTGTGCCTGTTCACCACCTTCGCCTGGACCATGGACAACATCGCACCGCAGATCGACGCCGCCTGTGAAGGCGACTGGAGCGTGGAACGCTGTCTCGAAGCGGGCGAGCGCATCTGGAACATGGAACGTGAGTTCAACAAGGCCGCCGGCATCACCGGCAAGGATGACACGCTGCCCAAGCGCCTGCTGAGCGAAGCCGTGAAACAGGGACCGACAGCGGGTCAGGTCAACCGTCTCGACGAAATGCTGCCCGAGTATTATCAGATCCGGGGCTGGAATGAAGATGGCGAAGTGACCGAAGAGACGCGCCAGCGTCTGGGGCTTTAGCCGCCCCACCTCACCCCTCTCCCCAACCCTCTCCCCCCGAGGGGAGAGGGAGACTGTGAACCCCACTGGATCACAACAAAGCAGCACATCAACATCGGTACCGGCCCCACCGGCGGCATCC
>CAZQXF010000259.1:0-1906 GCA_964596975.1 uncultured Thiotrichales bacterium
GCAGAGAAGTCACCATCGATTGCACCAGCAGCGATTTTTCCGGCAGGACATTAAGCTACGCTTGGCAGCTGACGCCGCCCACATCAAGCACCGACACGCTGACGACAGCGAATGTCGAGGATGCGGTGTTCACGCCCTCTCAGACAGGCAACTATTCATTGACGCTGACGGTCACCGCACCGGATGGACAGCACCAGGCTGCGAACGTATCGGTGAACGTGTCGCCTGCCGAACCATGGAAAATCGTCGCCATCGGCGATTCGATCACGCAGTCCAATTTTGAGCATGCAAGCTATCGCTACTGGTTGTGGCGGGGACTGATCGATGGTGGTTATGACTTTGATCTCATCGGTTCTCAGCATGCGAACTCAAACCAGACTGCGGGTACGGGAACGGTCTCTGGCCCTCAGTTGTTCCAGGACGACTACAAAGGCAAATCTTTCGACCCGGATCACGAAGGTTACTGGGGGATGAAGGCTGGTGAGGTGCTGACCCAGTTGCAGATCTCACTGCCGACTCTCGATGCCCCGGACGTTGCATTGATTCACCTTGGTACGAATGATGTGCTGGCAAATGGTGATGTCACGGCCGAGGTTCAGGGGGCGATTACGGCGCTCGAAGATATTATCGATGCGTTGCGGCAGCAAAACCCCAAAGTGGCTGTCATCATCGCCAAGGTTATTCCCTATGCGTCGGGCCCCGCTGAGGTCGTGCCGTTGAACGATGTGATCGACAAGCTCGATGAGACCAAGGGTACAGCTGATTCACCGGTGATCATTGTTGATCAATACACCGGCTTCAACCCGGTTATCGGGCAGGACACCTTCGATGGTATTCACCCTAATGAGTCGGGAGAAAAGAAGATCGCTGGTAAGTTCTTCGATGAGATCAAAAAGATCATCAACTAGTCCATGCGAAGAAGCCCCGTCAGTGACCGGGGCTTTTTTGTGCATGTGAGTAAGTCGTTATTGTTCTGCTGATTCCTGTCTTGGCGTCGGCTTTCCGAGCAACGGGCTCATCAGGTGATTTGTAATCAAACCCACGGCAATTGTGAATCGTCATCGGGTTTGGGCGGTGTTCCGCATACAATGATGCTATTCAATCAATCGGGACAATCACGGCATGCAACAACCGACACTGCAACGAAAACTCGTCTGGCCCGCACTGCTGCGGCTCGCCCACTGGGGCATGGCGTTAGCGGTCATTGCGCTGTTGCTAACGGCCTGGTTGCTGTATTGGGCGCCATCGGTAGCGAAAGCTGCGAGTGACTACCATCAAATTGCTGGCGCATTGCTGATGCTGTCGTTGTTGCTGCGATTCTGGTTGCTGCTCACCGATCGAACCGTTGCCGGTTGGCAGGCGCTTATTCCGGCACGCTCCTCATGGGCTGCGATGATCAAGACGCTGCAATTCTACATCACCTTCGGCAAGATGCCGTTACCGGCCTGGTATTCGCACAATCCGCTGTGGGTGCCGGTCTATGCCATCGTTCTGCTGCTGCTGGCGCTGCTGGCGTTGACAGGGTTTTTCATGCCGGAACATCCGGTTGTGATGGGGGTCTATCTGCCGACGCTGCACAAGGCCGTTGCACCGTTGATTGGTGTGTTTGCGCTCGCGCATGTCGTCGCGGTGGTCATGCATGACGCCAGAGCGAAGCAGGCCGATATCTCGGGCATGCTGAATGGTTACCGGATTTTTGAGATCAAGCCGCTGGAGCCTTCGGCATCAGCCGGTGAGCAGAAGATTTCGCTGGATCAGATCGGTGTCAAGCAATGGCATCCCGACAGCAAGGACTAACCCGGCTAATGACAGCGCACTGCGCGGATCGGGGGTGGTTGGAGGTATATCAGTAACGCCTTAATTATCATATGTTTATTGCCTGGCGTGGATACTGTGCTAAAAAAGT
>CAZQXF010000259.1:2006-4242 GCA_964596975.1 uncultured Thiotrichales bacterium
AGAACTGGGGGAATATCGACCTTCGCTCATTCCACCGAGGAGATATCCAGGCAATGCCAAAGCAGCTTTCCGCCATCAAGACAACGTATCGTTATGCCGGGGCCGTTATTACCACCGCATTGCTCGCGTTATTCATCCCCGCGATGACATCGGCACAAGACACTGAAACCACGACCGTGAATGTGCCGCCGCCTTCTACGCCGCATGAGGTCTCATCCAAACTTTGTGGTGAGTGTCATCAGGAAATCTACAAGGAGTGGTCCGGTTCGATGCATGGCCAGAGCACTGCGCTCGATGATCCGATTCACGGTGCTTTCTACCGCAAGGTGATGGGCGATCCCACCCAGGAAGGCGTCAAGTCGAAGAAGGGGAAATACCCTGTCTGCCTGCGTTGCCATGCGCCCAATGCGGCGTTGAGCAAGACCACCAAGCTTGATGCCAAGCCGGCATTCAGGGAAGGCGTCAACTGTGTTTTTTGCCATACTGTTACGGCCTTCAAGGGGACCAAGAAGCCAAATGGCAAGCTAAGGTTGGGGCAGGCGGCCTACGAGGTATCGGATACGGCATTGCAGGCACCGTCAGGGAAGGAGTATTCAACATCACCCGCCGATCAGAACGGTTCGCCCATATCCAAGCCGTTTCACCCCTTCCCGATGGAGGGTGGCAATGCCGTCGTATTCAAGACCAACGCCATCTGCATGGGTTGTCACGACCGGCGCAATAACTTCCACGGCGTGCCTTTGTGCGCGACTGGTGATGAGATCATGGAAAGCAAGTCGGAAGTGACTTGCCAGTCCTGCCACATGCCGATGGTCAACGGGCATGCCAATCACTCGATGGCCGGTGGGCATGATGGCAACATGGTTCGGCGCGCGATCACGATCAAGCTCGATGTGACGGAAAAGGGGGACGGCTACGATGCCAAGGTGAAAATGAAGAACCTCCTGCCGCACAAGTTTCCGACAGGCGCGCCGTTCCGGATTGCCTATCTGAAAGTTGCTGCCTACGATGACGATGGCAAGCTGCTATGGCAGAACTTCAAGGAGCATCCGCTGAAAGACGACAAGCAGGCCGTGTTGGTGTACACCCTGGGAGACAAGGAAGGCAAGCCGTCGATGCCGCCGAAAGCCACCCAGGTCTTGGGTGATAATCGACTCAAGCCCCATGAGGAGCGGACGCTGCAGTACAGCATCCCCAAAAAGGATGTCAAAGTGGTGAAGGCTGAGGTTTTCTATAATCTGCTATTACCCAAGCTCAACAAGAAACTCGACAAGGTGCTGACGCGCAGGTTGAAGGCGTCCCGCTTGGCAGCAACATCGGAAGTTCGCTTGTAGTCTCTCTTCGACGCAGATGAACGTGAAAACGCCCGGTTGCTGCCGGGCGTTTTCAGTTGGAATTGTCGCGCTGTCAGGTGATGAGCCAGCCCACGCGCCGAAACCGGTGTCGGGTTGTGTCGATCAGTAGGGGGAGATATCCAGCAGATCATCAGGAACCTGACTGACGGTCGTGTTCACCTTCTCGTCCCTGTTACGCTGTTTGTTGGCGATTTCTTCCACGGCTGCCGCAGCGGCTTTGCTTGACTGCTGGGGCGTTACACCAAAACTGGCAATTGCAGCCTGCATTTGCTGGGCATCAATCCTGTGTTCATCTGCACTGGTGACTGTCGTAGCCACCATGAGGCCTGCGGCGAGAAGCAGGGAAACTGCTTTGTGCGTTGTCATGTGCTTTACCTCGATCAAGTATATTAGAAGATTCTGATTTACTTATAGCTTCTGCTTGGCTCGGGGTCAACCTGGCGTCAGTGGGTTTGTTGCCCTTTTGCGTATCTGACGGCGGCTTCCAGGTTGAAAAGGTGACATAGATCAGTGAAGGTATGCGCCTTCCCGCAATGGTTGACGGATTGCTGATGAACGACAACATGGCTTTCGACTTCGACGGCATCGAAGAATTGCCGCTACGTGAGTTTACCGAAAAGGCTTACCTCGACTATTCGATGTACGTCATTATGGATCGGGCGTTACCGCACATCGGTGATGGCCTGAAGCCCGTGCAGCGCAGGATTGTCTATGCGATGTCGGAGCTGGGGCTGTCGGCGGCGTCGAAACACAAGAAGTCGGCGCGCACCGTCGGTGATGTACTGGGCAAGTATCACCCGCATGGCGATTCGGCTTGCTATGAGGCGATGGTGCTGATGGCGCAGCCATTCTCATACCGCTACCCGATTATCGATGGGCAG
>CAZQXF010000260.1:0-4232 GCA_964596975.1 uncultured Thiotrichales bacterium
CATTGAATTTGGTGGTGATGCCATTCGGGCCTTGTCGATGGAAGGCCGCATGACAGTTTGCAATATGGCGATCGAGGCTGGCGCCCGTGCAGGCATGGTGGCGGTGGATGATGTGACCATTGACTATCTGCGTGGTCGTCCCTGGGCGCCAGCGGGTGAGCAGTGGGAGCGGGCGGTCGTGCAATGGCGTGACCTGGTGTCTGATGCCGATGCGGTGTTCGACAAGGTGGTGCGCATTGACGCCGCCAAGATCGAGCCGCAGGTGACTTGGGGAACATCACCAGAAATGGTGCTGCCGGTTTCGGCGTCGATTCCCGATCCCGCCGTCGAAGCCGATCCGGTCAAGGCCGATGGCATTCGCCGCGCGCTTGACTATATGGGGCTGGAGGCCGGTCAGGCGATTACCGATATCGAGGTCGACAAGGTTTTCATCGGCTCCTGCACCAATTCCAGGATTGAGGACTTGCGTGCCGCCGCAAGTGTGGTCGAAGGCCGCAAGGTTGCTGAGAACATCAAGCTGGCGATGGTGGTACCGGGTTCAGGCCTGGTGAAGCAGCAGGCCGAAGATGAAGGGCTGGACGCGATATTCCGCGCCGCTGGCTTTGAATGGCGTGATCCAGGCTGTTCCATGTGCCTGGCGATGAATGCCGACCGGCTGGAGCCGGGCGAGCGTTGCGCATCAACCTCCAACCGCAATTTCGAGGGGCGGCAGGGGCAGGGCGGGCGCACCCACCTGGTGAGCCCGGCCATGGCGGCGGCTGCTGCCATCGAGGGGCGGTTCGTCGATGTGAGAAATGTGAGTTAGGTACCGCAAGGCTTCCACCATAATGTGGGTAAGAAATAACAGTCGTTGTCGTGCCATGTCTCGGTTGGCAGGTTACACTTGTAATGTCGAGTCGATCACAAAAAGTCATTCAGGAGTTAGCCCAATGTTTTTCAAGACAACACTGACCGTTGCCGCACTCGCCGTCGCGCTTTCTGGCTGCAATGCAGCACGGGGATTGGGGCAGGATATTGAAAACCTTGGCCTGTTGATGCAGGGCAAGAAAGTTCAGAAGAAAGAGCAGGTGCAGGATGAGGTCGTGGTGTCTGAAGTCGTCACCACGCAACCAGCGCCTGCTCCCGCCGCAGCGGGTGCAGAAGTGGTGCCGTTGCCAGAGGGCGGCAAGGTCGAGGTTTACCCTTATCCCTATCCTCAGGATTCGACTGCGCCGCAAGCCTACCCGGCGCCTGTGCCGGCCAAATAGTCTTTTCGAGGCGAATCGATGGAACCATTCAGCAAGTTTACCGGACTCGTGATCCCGCTGGATCGCGCCAATGTCGATACTGATGCGATTATTCCCAAACAGTATCTCAAGTCGATCAAACGTACCGGCTTTGGTCCCAATCTGTTTGATGACTGGCGTTACCTGGATCCTGGTGAGCCGGGTATGGATCATTCTCAGCGGCGCATCAATCCCGATTTTGTGCTCAACAAGCCGGCCTATCAGGGCGGTGAAATCCTGCTGGGGCGGGAAAACTTCGGCTGTGGTTCATCCCGCGAGCATGCTGTCTGGGCGCTGACCGACTACGGCATTCGCGCCGTGATTGCGCCGAGTTTCGCCGACATTTTCTACAACAACAGTTTCAAGAACGGTTTGTTGCCCATTGCCTTGTCCGAGGCTGAAGTCGATTCGCTGTTCACACGCGCCAACAAAGGCGATGGCTTTTCGCTGGAGATCGACCTCGAAGCGCAGGAGGTGAGAACTGGCGATGGCGATGTTTATCGGTTCGAGATCGACCCTTTCCGCAAATATTGCCTGCTCGAAGGCCTGGACGATATTGCCCTGACTTTGCAGCACGCTGACGACATTCGCGCCTATGAAGCGCGGCGTCAGGCTGAGGCGCCCTGGCTGTTCGCTACCCATTAAGACTCCGTGACACAGGAATGATAAATGACCAATAAACTGGCGATTCTGCCTGGCGATGGCATCGGTATCGAGATTGTCCGTGAAGCAATCAAGGTGATCGATGTACTGCAGAAGGAATTTGGCTTCGATGTCGAATATGAAACCGCGCCGATCGGTGGCGCTGGCTACGATGCCGCAGGTGAACCGTTGCCTGAAGCTACGCTGAAGCTGGCGCGTGACGCCGATGCGGTGCTGCTCGGTGCGGTGGGTGGCCCGCAATATGACGACCTGCCACGCGACAAGCGGCCCGAGCGGGGCTTGCTGGCGATCCGCGAAGCGTTGGCGTTGTTTTCCAATTTGCGCCCGGCGATTCTCTATGCGCAGTTGGCCGATGCGTCGACGTTAAAGCCTGAAGTGGTCTCCGGGCTGGACATCATGATTGTCCGCGAACTGACGGGTGGCATCTATTTCGGGCAGCCACGTGGTATTCGTACGCTTGATGATGGTCAGCGTGAGGGCTTCAATACATTGGTCTACTCGGAGAGCGAAATCGAGCGCATTGCGCGCAGCGCGTTTGAAACCGCGATGAAGCGTGACAAGAAGCTCTGTTCGGTCGACAAGGCCAATGTGCTCGAAGTGTCGGAGTTGTGGCGCGAAGTGGTCGAGCGTGTGGGTTTGGAATATCCCGAGGTGGCGCTGTCACATATGTATGTCGACAATGCGGCGATGCAACTGGTAAGAGCGCCAAAACAGTTCGATGTCATGGTCACCGGCAATATGTTCGGCGATATTTTGTCCGATGCGGCTGCGATGCTGACCGGTTCGATTGGAATGCTGCCTTCGGCTTCGCTCGATAGCAATGGCAAGGGCATGTACGAACCGATTCATGGTTCGGCACCCGATATCGCGGGACAGGATATCGCCAACCCGCTTGCAACCATACTCTCTGTCGCCATGATGCTGCGCCATTCCCTTGATGAGCCGAAGCTGGCCGAGACGATAGAACAGGCGGTAGGGAAAGTGCTCGATGGTGGTCTGCGGACAGCAGATATCGAAACCGAAGGATCAACCGTGATCGGAACTGCGGCGATGGGCGATGCCGTCGTGGCTGCGATGCAAGAGATGGGGAGCTGAGCGATGAGCAGGACTTTTGATGTTGCAGTCGTTGGTGCCACCGGCGCGGTGGGTGAAACCATGTTGTCGATTCTGGCGGAACGTCAATTCCCGGTTGGCAAGGTTTATGCGCTGGCGAGCGAGAAGTCGGCGGGTAAAAAGGTGCCATTTGGTGATTCGTGGCTGACGGTCGAAGTGCTCGACGACTTCGATTTTTCGAAGGCGCAGATCGGTCTGTTTTCAGCTGGTGCCGGGTTGTCGCGCATTTATGCGCCAAAGGCGGCCGAAGCGGGTTGCGTGGTCATCGACAACACCTCTGAATTTCGCTACGACGATGACATTCCGCTGGTTGTTCCCGAGGTTAACCCGGGTGCGATCGCTGACTACAAGAATCGCGGCATCATCGCGAACCCGAATTGTTCGACCATTCAGATGCTGGTGGCCTTGAAGCCGATTTATGATGCCGTGGGTATCGAGCGTATCAATGTCGCGACCTACCAGGCAGTGTCAGGTTCCGGCAAAGAAGCGATCGACGAACTGGCGGCGCAGACAGCGGCACTGCTGAATGGTCGGCCGGCGGAAGTGACGGTCTATCCCAAGCAGATCGCTTTCAATGTGCTACCGCAGATCGATGTGTTTCTCGACAATGGCTACACCAAGGAAGAGATGAAGATGGTCTGGGAGACACGCAAAATCTTCGGTGACGACAGTATTCAAGTGAACCCCACAGCGGTTCGTGTGCCTGTTTTCTATGGTCATTCCGAGGCGGTGCATATCGAAACCAAGGAAAAAATCGCGCTCGACCAGGCGCTGGATCTGCTGGCCAATGCGCCGGGCGTGGCCTTGCTCGACAAGCGCGAAGACGGTGGCTGGCCAACAGCGGTGACCGAGGCAGCAGGCAACGACGCCACCTACGTTGGCCGGGTGCGTGAAGATATTTCTCATCCGCGGGGGCTCAATCTTTGGGTGGTCTCCGACAATGTGCGCAAGGGTGCTGCGCTGAACAGTGTCCAGATCGCAGAAGTTTTGCAAAAAGACTTTTTATAACCTATAGTTAGCCCAGATACTTAGAGCTGATTCGCTGAAGTTGGCTGTTGATGGTGCCGTTCCCGATCAGTTGTGGGCGGTGAAGCTGCATCATTTCTAAGAAAAGGTGTAACTTTTCAGTGGGTATAAAAATAGAGCCGTAACTGCTCAGATTGCCGCTGAAACGCGTCAGATCAAGGCGGG
>CAZQXF010000261.1:0-4229 GCA_964596975.1 uncultured Thiotrichales bacterium
TCTCAGCATTTATGAGCCTGATGGTGCACTGCTGGTCTACGACACGGCCACCCTTAAGCCGCTGGATAACTATCCGGCCAATGTCCCGGTCGGGAAATACAATTTCATCAACAAGAACCGGCGTTTCTACCCCGCTCTGTTTGGCCAGACGATCTTCGAGGAAAAATGCTGGGGATGCCACCATCAAACCGCGGAAGCGTTCGGCCCTTCCTTTGCAAAGATTGCAGCCAGCCGGACAGATGCCCAGATCATGGCACACATCACCGCGCCTGAATCATCCGCCAAAACCCTGGGCTACAGCCGCAATCTGATGCCGGCATTCAAACTGTCACAGGAACAGCTACTGAGCATTACCGCTTACATCAAGGGGACACATCAATGAAGAAACTGCTACTCATCATTCTCTTGCTGCTTCCTGTTTGCGGCGCGTTTGCCGCCGAAAAGCTGTTCGTCATCGAACGTGAGGATTCGGCGCTGGCGGTCATCGTCGGTGACAAGCTCACGAACCGCATTACCGATATGCACAACTTCAACCATGCGGTGGTCAAGTTCTACAAAAACGAAGGATTTACCATTACCCGTGACGGCTACGTCATCAAGTTCGACCCAATCGGCGAGAAAAAACTGAAAGAGTATCGCACCAGCAAAAGCGCCATTGGCTTTATTGTGACGCCGCGATACCTGGCTATCGCCAACTACGACAACAAGACAGTCGAAATTCTCGATCACGACCTGAACCCTGTGCAGACGATCGATACCGGTTCAAAGAACGTTGGTATCAAACACTACAAGAATTATCTGGTGTTCGCCCTGATGGACAAAGACTCGCTCTGGGTCATGGAAGATGTGGCCGCCGACAAGTCGCTGCCGCATTTCAAGGTTCACAAGAAATTCGAGAACGTTGGCGTTGCGCCTTTCGATGCCATGCTGGACGGTCATTTCTATATCGCTGGCTTCTTCAATTCCCCATATGTTGGCGTGATCGATCTGGACAAGATGCAGTTCCGGAAACTGCCATTGCAGTTGGGTGATAAGAAACCCGTACTCAAGGTGCCACATTTCGGCTTCTGGAGTCTGAGTGGTGACAAGAAATTCATACCGGCAGTGGGCGATAACAAAGTGTTCGTCTTCGGCAAGGACTTCAAGCATATCGCCAATATAGAGACCGAGGGGCTGCCGGTCTTCACCTCACTCAGCCCCGACAAGAAGTTACTTGCCGTCACCTTTAGCGGTAAAGACTTCCCTGTCGTACAGATCATCGACACCGAGAAGCTCAAGATCATCAAGCGCCTGGCATTCAGCGGCAAGATCCTCCATGTCCGCTGGTCAAAGGAAAAGCCGCTTCTCTACTTCTCCAATAACAGTGACAACAAGCTGATTGCCGTTGACACAAGAAACTGGGAACGCGTGTATGAAGTGCCGGTCCGACATCCATCCGGCATATTCATTCACGACAGCGGTGGCTAGTCAGGCATCCAGCCTGGAGCGCTTAGCGGAGATGCCTGTTGTTGTATGATAGCGGGCAAACTCTCTGACTGTGCGTTAGCATGACAACTACACCACCCGGCCATCCCCTGCTCCAGGCCAGCTACCGGCCCTTTTTTCTTGCCGCCATGATTCATGCGGTCGTGATCATGATGTTCTGGCAGATCGACTATCTGCAAGGCCATGTGCTTGGCAGCGTTTACGGCGTACCAGGCTGGCACGCCCATGAGATGATCTTTGGTTTTGCCACTGCATTTCTGGCCGGATTTCTCCTTCATGCCGCAAGAAACTGGACAGGCGAACCCTCGATGACAGGCAACGCCCTGCTCGCGCTGACCTTGCTCTGGATGACCGGCAGGTTTCTTCATTTCTTTCCGGACGTGATACCAGCAACCCTGGCCGGTATCCCAGACCTGCTGTTTCCACTGTTGTTGACAGCGCTCGTCGCCGCGCCGCTGATCCAGCATCGCGCCAGCCACGCCTATGCATTGATCGAACTGCTCGTAGTTTTGTGTGTAGGCGCCGCAATAACGTTCTGGGCAGTTTCGGGCTGGTTACCCGATACAAACCAACAGGGTGAACGCCTGAGCCTCTACGCCATCATCACACTGCTCGTTGTCCTGGCTGGCAAACTCATCCCCGGCTTTGCCGAACAAACGCTTGGCTTTGAAATCAGACGACAGCGATATGAAGGCCTCATCGACAACGCTGCCATTGCTTCACTGTACCTGCTGATGATTCTGTTGTTCGTTGTATCGGATGGTGTGCTGACGGCGCTTGTTGGCGCCACTGCTGCCATTGCAAACCTGCTGCGGCTGAAACGCTGGTATTTCACGGAAATCTGGCAACATCCAATGTTGTGGATACTCTACTGCGGATACGCCTGGATATCGTTCGGGTTGGCACTGACGGCTGCTGGGATGGCAGG
Organism: uncultured Thiotrichales bacterium; assembly: GCA_964596975.1. Lineage (GTDB taxonomy): Bacteria > Pseudomonadota > Gammaproteobacteria > UWMA-0217 > UWMA-0217 > JALSHZ01. The sequence continues at coordinate 2,414 of CAZQXF010000261.1, forward strand.
CGTACTGCCAATGGAAACGGGTATCCACGCGCTCGGTATTGGTGGCATCGGTATTTTTGCAGCAGCGATGATGTCCAGGGTCATACTGAGCAATGCCCAGGGCCAGAAAAAAACAGAGGATTCCTGGCTGGTACTTGGCTTCATTCTGCTGAATGTATCGGCCACTGCCTTTGCATTACTCCCGTTACTTCTGCCGGGTATGCTGCAAACCTGGCTGTTGACGGCCGGCATGTGCTGGGTGGTTGCTTTTGCCATAATGATCTGGCGATTCTTCGGCCCCTTGATGACGCCGCTGAATGTGGGTCAGCAACTTTCCTGAACGAGGCGGTCTCTGTCGAGTACCGTCAATTCCCTGCCATGCACTTCGATAATCTCTTTCGCAGATAAATTGTGAAGGATGCGAGAAAACGATTCCGGTGCAAGATTCAACTGTGAGGCAATCAGGTTCTTGTTTGCGTGGAACGTGAACGAAGCCTTACGGGGATCATCGCCCAGTTCGTCAACGATAAACCTGGCGACACGTTCCGTTGAGTTCTGCAGACAACAGGTTTCCAGATCCGATACCAGATGGTGAAGCCGGTAACTGAGGCCACCTAGCAGCGCACGACAGACACGATGTGATTCATCCATGGCCGAGAAGATCAGATCACTGCTGATCTCGACCACTTCGGTCTTGACCACTGCCTGCGCGGAAACCGGGCTGGGACGCTCCAGAAACATCAGCGCCTCACCGAAGCTTCGGCCCGGCCCGACAATTTCCACCACCTTCTCAGCGCCGGTCGGCGCGGTCACGACGAGCTTGATCTGACCAGATACGACCGAGTACAGGCTATGAACCCCCTGCCCCTGATGAAAGATGATCTCGTTACGCGTCAGCTGAACCACGCGGACACGTTCAACGAAGTGTTTCAGAATGTCAGGTGTGAGCTCGGTGAACAACGGGAGCTGCGTCAAATGTTGGAGGATTCGCCTTGAGTCATTCATACTTGGCCATCGCATTTATCTAGTTATTTAGTCAGGATATAGCATAAAACCCTATGAACACCAACCCGATTATTGGCTTCATCAGTCTCGGCTGCCCCAAGGCACTGGTAGATTCAGAACGCATATTGACCCAGCTCAGGTCTGAAGGCTATCGGATATCCGCAAGCTACGAAGAGGCTGATCTGGTGATCGTCAATACCTGTGGATTCATCGATGCCGCTATCGAAGAGTCACTCGACACCATAGGGGAAGCACTGGAGGAAAATGGCCGCGTCATCGTCACCGGCTGTCTTGGTGTCGACAGCGAACGAATCCTGCAACGCTACCCCAAGGTGCTGGGCGTTACCGGGCCTCACGCCTACGAGGCCGTGATGACGGAAGTTCATGCGCAGCTGCCACCACCGAGCGACAACTTCAGCAGCCTGCTGCCCGCCACCGGCATCAAGCTGACACCACGACACTACGCCTACCTGAAGATTTCCGAAGGCTGCAACCACCGCTGCTCCTTCTGCATCATTCCGCAGCTGCGCGGTGACCTCGTCAGTCGGCCGGTGGCCGATGTCATGCAAGAGGCGGAAAACCTGGCCGCCAATGGCGTGCGGGAACTGCTGGTCATTTCCCAGGACACCAGCGCCTACGGTGTCGATATCAAGTACCGCACCGGGTTCTGGAACGGGCGCCCCCTCAAATCGCATATCAGCACACTCGCCGACGCACTGGGCGACTTGGGAATCTGGATCAGGATGCACTATATCTACCCTTATCCCCACGTCGACGACCTCATCCCACTGATGGCGGAAGGCCGGCTTCTCCCCTATCTCGATATCCCCAT
>CAZQXF010000262.1:0-4218 GCA_964596975.1 uncultured Thiotrichales bacterium
TCGTGACGTGCCCAACAACCACGGCCCGGCGCACCGCCAATACCTTTGTTGGGCACGCTGCGCTTTGCCCAACCTACAGCAAGGGTGTCCGTAAGGATATTGGTCAAGTCGATATACTCGGGAATAAAGTCCAAAACTTGGGTTGGATCTTTCCCCTCTCCCTAACCCTCTCCCGGAGGGAGAGGGAACTTGTCCAGATATTACATCGACCCAATGACTTTAAAAAATATTCTGCTCCAAACACAAACTAAACTGGTATTCGCGCCGGGCGAGGTCAATGTTCGAGCTCCCTCTCCCCCGGGGAGAGGGTTGGGGAGAGGGGAAACTCACACCAGGAATCAAATAAAGCTCCCCGACTAAGCCACCCCAGCATCGAGCAAGCGCTTTGTCATATGCAAACGCATCTCGCCATCTTCGGTGATCGCGTGGAAGAGTTGATGCGGTCCGGTGGCATTGGCGATTATTTCATCCAAGTCAGATCTGCGTTCGCGATAAAAATCCAGCAGACGTAAATCAAAATGATGCAGCGCTTGGGTCAACGGGTCTTTTTTGAGGCGCTGGATCACCGTCTCCATGCCTTCGTCGAATACATTACCAAGACACATATGCACAGCATTGAATAATGTGGCCCAGCCGTTAAACCAGAACATCAGGTCGATATCGAACGATTCGGGCGTTTTTTCGCCACGCAACACCTGCGCGAGCAGGTCTTTTTCTTTGACCGCCTCTGATTCATCCATCATGACGGCGCGGCCGTAGGCATCGATCGTGGAGCTGGTCAGCATGATGGGGGCATTGGGAAACTGCGTCAGAATAAAACTGGCGTCTTTTAGGATCGGCGCCAATTTTTCCGGGTTCAGCGGATTGCGCTTGAGGCGGCTCGACGGCGCGGTCGAGAGTATTTGTATTTTATGCCCTCGTTCACCCAACGCCTGCGCCAGCCGCGCAAACACACCTTTGCTGAACAGATCCATCGAAAAATTGAGGGCATGTTGCTTGTGGAGCAGGCAGAGCTGAATCTCATGCACATATCGCGGCGCGGCTTCAACGATATTGGCGATTTTCGCCACGGGGATACGCTCCTTGAGCTTGCCTTTTTTATCGACGATCACTTCTTGGTGGAATTCATCGAAGCTGATTTGCAGCATGACTTTCGCCTTTGGCCAGCCAAACGGGCGCTGCCTAATCGCACGCGCCATCGACTCCATGACCTTCGTAGCGTCAGCCGGGCTGGTTGCAAAATCGCCATTGAGCAGGATTGCGAAAGTGGTGATATTTTTCATCTCACCGATCGCCTGGTAGAAATAGTCGAGCTGTTTTGTCAGATCGCCACCCGTGAACAGCACGCTGCTGGTCATTTCGTTGACCATTTTGTACAGGTCTTCGGGCTCCCGCTTATCTTTCATCAGTGGGCGAAAAATAAACATGCAATGACGGCAGGTTTGCGGACAGCCCATTGCCGGGATCAGACCAAGCTTGTCAAAGCGGGGCTTGCCGATCGCTACATCGGGCAGGGCATCGACGAGCTGCAACCGTTCGCGATCTTCGGGGCCGAGCATGCCCTCGTACCGCTCGCGCTCCTGGCGGGCAAGATCCTTATAGGCGACAGCGTAGCTTCTACTGAATGGATTGATACCGCGCCATATTTCCATGATCCGCGCGACCAGCTTGTCGGCCGAGTCATCGCTGCGTTCGAGTAACGCAAGCAGTTGGCTGCGCTGAAGCGGCGAATTTTCCGGCGCATTCAGCCAGTGGTCGATATAGCCGCGAAGAAAAGCCTCGCCGTCGGCGGAAAATTCGAGCAGATCCATCAAAAAACGTTTCGCCGGCGAGCGAAAGGTCTTCAGCACCAGGCCGCGATAGTCCACCGGCACGTTGTGATCGAGCCAGTGATAGATATAGAGATAGCTCATCAGAAAGGTGAGATCGGCGACGTCTGGCTGACCCTGCAGCAGCTTTGCCATGCCGCCACTGGTGAGGCGATTCACCTCAGCTTTGAAGCGCTGACGCGTCGCGCTGAGGTAGTGGGTCAGCAGCCTGCCCTGATCGGCTGCGGTTTCGATGGCGATGCCGGTTGCGGCCATGGCTTGTGTCCGAACGTTCGAGAATGCTCGAATATAGCGGAAATCGCTCAGAGGGGTGAAAAAAGACCCGGTAGGAACCCGGAATTGCGCCAGCTTACTGCGGTAAAACCTGATCGCCGACACGCAATATGCCGGCATTGTCGGGGATTACGTTCTGACCGAACATCACCTTGCCGCCTTGTTTGCGGTAAGTCGCCAAGGTGCGCAGTGGCTCATCACCCGCTACCTGCCCCGTTTCCGGGTCGACCGTGGTGACCACGCAGCGCGAACAGGGTTTGACGATGCGAAAATTCACCCCGGCAATCTGCATCTGGCGCCAGTCGTCCTCCGCATATGGCTCGGTGCCGGTCACCACGATGTTGGGGCGGAAACGGCGCATGGGCAATGGCTGTTCAAGGCGCTTATTGAGGTCATCGAGTGAGGCTTGCGAGATCAGCAAGATCGGAAAACCGTCGGAAAAGGCGGTGCGGTCCCCTGCCCTGGCGTATTGCCGATCGACCTGACGCTTGCCATCGCGAGGGAAAGACACCAGCCGCACCGGCTCACCCAGCACTTCACTGAGCCACCAGTCGACATCGGGATCGGTTGCCAGCGCCGCCACCGCATCGTTCCAGACGCGTGCCTCAACCCGCTCCGGCGCGCGGGATTCCGGCACCACGATGGGCGACTTGCCCGCGGTTTCCAGCACCAGATTTCCATTCTCCAGCCGGGGCGAAATCAGCACCATGCGCGGATGGCTACGCTGCGTCACCATGTAACCCGACTCGTTGATCACCATCCAGCGCCGATCCTGAACCAGCCCTAGCGCATCGACGCGGCTCGATGGCAGCGAGATGCCCGCCATGGATTTGACGGGATAGATATATAGCTCGGAAACACGAATATTCGGCATGGTGGCAGCTGGCCTTGCAGGTTATTGTTCACTGAGTTTAACTGATTCGAAAGCCAATCTCAGAGACCGACACCATGTTTGACGCACTCATCCTCCGCCAGCAGGACGGCAGCACCACGGCGCAGGTGGAAACGCTCTCCACCGACCAGCTGCCGCAGGAAGACGTACTGGTCGCCATCGATTACTCATCGATCAACTACAAGGACGCCCTCGCCATCACTGGCCAGGGCAAGATCATCCGCGAATTCCCGTTCGTGCCGGGGATCGACCTCGCTGGGCGCGTGCTCGAATCGGCTAACCCCGCCTTCCAGCCCGGAGACGAGGTACTGCTGACCGGCTGGGGTGTCGGCGAACGTCATTGGGGTGGACTGGCGCAGCGGGCGCGGGTCAAGGCCGACTGGCTGCTACCACTCCCCGCCGGACTCGACAGCCGCGAGGCAATGGTTCTCGGCACCGCCGGCCTGACCGCCGCGCTCTGCGTGATGGCGCTGGAACAACACGGTCTCACTCCCGACAGCGGACCAATGCTGGTCACCGGCGCATCCGGCGGCGTCGGCAGCATCGCCATCACCCTGCTGCATGCCGCCGGCTATGAAGTCGCCGCCGTCAGCGGGCGCCAATCCAGTCACGACTACCTGCACCAGCTCGGCGCCGATGAAATCATCACACGAGCCACCATGCAACAACCCAGCAAACCGCTGGAAAGCCAACGCTGGGCCGGCGTCATCGACACCACCGGCGGCAACATACTCGCCCGCGCCCTCGCCGAAACCCGCTACGGTGGCTGCATCGCCGCCTGCGGACTCGCCGCCGACCACCGCCTTGAAACCACTGTCATGCCCTTCATCTTGCGCGCCGTGACATTGAAAGGCATCGACTCCGTCTATTGCAGCAAGGAGCAGCGGAAAAAAGCCTGGAACCGGCTCGCCAAGACAATCCCGTCGAAACTATTCGACAGCATCGCCAACGAAATCCCACTGACCAAAGCCACCGAAACGGCCCACAAACTCCTGCAAGGAAAACTCCACGGCCGAACCATCGTGCGGCTATAACCCTCTGGGACCGTCGGCATCCTGCCGAGCAGTATCACGCATCTTCAGCTTGGCAAGCGAGGTTGATTCACCGAACAAGATCAGGACTAGTACGGCTGAAAAACGGAGAATTTCAATATTGCCGGGCAAAGGTTCCCCTACTAAGGGATTCGCTCCGTCAGCAGAATTTTCTGTGCAATGAGGTAAGCCT
>CAZQXF010000263.1:0-4197 GCA_964596975.1 uncultured Thiotrichales bacterium
ATGGCGGCATAGGGTGCCATAGTTGCCAAGGGGCAACCAGTAACCTTTCGTAATGTTTGTGCGGCGTATTGCGCGAACCTGGGGTCACAAATGCTGGTCCAGCAGCAGACCAAACCCCATCTGCTCCACGCTTTTTCAGCGCTTCTCCTGAAAATATCTCGCCGCAACAGCAAAGTCAGTATAATCGCGCCCTTTGATATCCCTGCTCCGGACTCTGTCGTTCATGCTGCTATCCATTCTCGCCATCATTACCGGACTCGCTCTGCTCGTCTGGAGTTCGGATCGCTTCGTCGATGGCGCCTCTGCCATTGCCAGCAATCTCGGCTTGTCACCATTGATCATTGGCATCACCATCGTCGGTCTGGGCACCTCCGCACCGGAGATGCTGGTCGCGGCCATCGCTTCCTGGCAGGGCAATCCATCGCTCGGGGTTGGCAATGCGGTCGGCTCCAACATTGCCAATATCGCACTGATTCTCGGCATCACGGCACTGGTTGCGCCGGTCATCATTTCCTCCGGGCTGATCAGGCTGGAGCTTCCCGTGCTGCTGGCTGGCATGCTGGTCGGTCTGGTATTGATATGGGACAACTACCTCAGCTTCAACGATGGCGTGATTCTGTTTCTGTCGCTGTTCATTGTCATGGGCATTCTGATCTATGACGCGATGCGACTGAAAACCTCCGACCGTCTGATCGAGGAACTCGCCGATGAGGTCAATGCCGAGATGCCACTCGGTACCGCGATCATGTGGTTCTCGATCGGGCTTATCGTGTTGCTGATCAGCGCGAGGATGCTGGTCTGGGGGGCAGTTAATGTCGCTACCGCACTCGGCATCAGCGATCTGGTGATCGGCCTGACGATCGTGGCGATCGGCACCAGCCTGCCGGAACTGGCGGCATCCATCGTCAGCGCACGCAAGGGCGAGTCGGATATCGCCGTTGGCAATGTCATCGGCTCGAACCTGTTCAATCTGTTCGGCGTCATGGCCCTGCCCGGCCTGATCGCGCCAGCGGCACTACCGCAACAAGTGCTCGACCGAGACTATCCGGTGATGCTGGCACTGACGGTTGCACTTTTCCTGATGGCCTTCCGCTTTCGTGCCAGTACCGGCAGTCGGCGCATCCATCGTTTCGAGGGCCTCGCACTGGTGGCAGTATTCTTCGCATACCAGGCCTGGCTGTTCATCGATCCGTAACCACACCATGACATTACCGCATTCCCAACTCCTTGATCTCGCTCGCGACGTGCTCGACACCGAAGCACAGGCGATACTGACGCTCAAGTCGCGTCTCGACGGCGCATTCATCACCGCCTGCGACAAACTGTATGACTGCCGCGGTCGCATCGTCGTCACCGGCATGGGCAAGTCAGGCCATATCGGCGGCAAAATCGCGGCTACACTGGCCAGCACCGGCTCCCCCGCCTTTTTCGTCCACCCCGGCGAAGCCAGTCACGGCGATCTGGGCATGATCACTGCGGATGACGTGGTCATCGCCATTTCAAACTCGGGAGCCACCGACGAAATTCTCAGCATCGTGCCGATCATTCGCCGCCTCGACGTGCCGCTGATCGCCATGACTGGCAACCCTGCCTCGCCGCTGGCAGCAGCCTGCGATATCCATCTGGATATTTCGGTGGAAAAAGAGGCTTGTCCGCTGAACCTGGCACCCACCTCCAGTACCACGGTCACGCTGGCCCTAGGCGATGCGCTGGCCGTCAGCCTGCTGAAGATCCGCGGCTTCACCGCTGAAGACTTCGCCCGCTCGCACCCCGGCGGCAAGCTGGGGCGCCGGCTGCTGCTCAGCGTGCGCGACGTGATGCACGCCGGTGACGATGTGCCCCGGGTAGCGCCCGGTACGCCATTGACAGCAGCCTTGATGGAAATGACCGCGAAAAGCCTCGGCTGCACAACCATCACCGACAGCAGTGGGCAACTGATCGGCATCTACACCGATGGCGACCTGCGGCGCACGCTTGACCGGCAGATCGACATTCACCAGCTCAATATCGACTCGGAGATGACATCACCCTGCCGCACCATCACCGCCGATGCACTGGCCGTTGATGCGCTGAACCTGATGGAGAAACACAAAATCAGCGCCCTGCCGGTGATCGACGCGGATAACCGGGTCATCGGCGCGCTCAACATGCTCGATCTGTTACGGGCAGGGGTGGTCTGACTGACTGGGATCCACTGCCAGGGAGGGTTACCACCGCTGGAGGCATACATCCCTGTAACTGGATCCCCATATCCTGGGGGATGACGGCTTACGCCTCACAAGAACGACCGAGGTGCGGGATGGTATCCACCTCGTACCTTGGTAAGATCAACACTATCCGCACAAGAACAGGGAAACAGTCATCATGGATCAACTCACCGCAACGGCAAAGACAATCGAACTGGTCATTTTCGACGTTGATGGCGTACTTACCGACGGCTCGCTGTTCATCGGCGATGATGGCCAGGAGTATAAAGCGTTCAATTCAAAGGACGGGCACGGCATCCGCATGCTGCAGGAATGCGGCATCCGCGCGGCCATTCTGACTGGACGCAGCTCAGAAGTAGTCAAGCATCGTACCCGCGATCTCGGCATCGAACTGGTCATGCAAGGCCATCGCGACAAGCGCCCCGCCTTTGAGGAACTGCTGCAGGAAACGGGACTCGCGCCCTCGGTGGTTGCCTACGTTGGTGATGATGTCGTTGACTTGCCGGTGATGAAGCAAGTGGGCCTGGCGATTGCGGTGGCCGATTCGCATCCGATGGTGCTGGAGCATGCCGACTGGATCACGCATGCCAAGGGTGGACGTGGCGCCGGTCGCGAGGTCTGCGAATTCCTGATGCGGGCGCGGGGCGTGCTCGACGACAAACTGGCCAGCTACTTGTAACCCATGTCACGTGGACACCTCTTTCTACTCGCCATATTCGCGGCACTGGCGATCACCTGGCTGCTGACATTCGAGCAGGGACAACAGGACGACACCGCGCCACTGACGATTGAAGACGACTACCACCTGGACGACTTCAAGCTTGCCGCTTTCGATCACGACGGCAACATGACCCACCGTGTCACCGGCTCGGCGCTACGCCAACTCAGCGGCAGCCATGATTTCAAACTCGAAGACCCACATTTCATTCTACTGAGCGACCCCGGACACTGGGACATCACCGCCCGCTCGGCATGGATGGACGCAGCCATGACACGGGCTGAGCTGCGCGGCGGCATCGTCGCGACAGGCAAGGCACGAGACGACCTGACACTGACAACCTCTGATCTTGCCCTCGACCTGAGCCGCAAACTGGCGACCACCGACGCGCTCGTCAACATCATGCAGGGAGACAACCGTTTGCGCGGGGAGGCATTGACCGCTAACCTTCAGACCCATCGACTCCGCTTGCGCCACAATATCGAAGGCTATTATGCTCCCTGAAATCAGCCGCTTACGCCTGCTATTACTGTCTCTTTCGCTACTTCTTCCGGCTGCCGTTCAGGCTGCTTCAGCGCCACCGGTAAAGATCTCTGCGGACTCGCTGGAACTCGACCAGAAGGCGCAGTCGACAACCTATAGCGGCAATGTGCTGCTGACCCAGGGCGAAATGAAGCTGACGGCGGAGTCGCTGACCGTATTCGTCACCGACGGCAAGCTCGGCAGCATCGAGGCGCGCGGCAACCCGGCCCGCTTCGACACCCGCCTTGATGACGGCACCAACGTCAGCGGCGAAGCGGGCAAGATTCGCTTCGATAGTAGCGCTGGTCTGCTGACACTGATCGGTAGTGGCAAACTCACCCAGGGCCGCAACCGGATAGAGAACGACTACATCGAATACGACCTGAACCGGGGCAACCTCAAGGCCGGTGGCAGCAAGGCCAAAAAACGCGTCGAAGTCATCTTCCAGCCGGCCGAATGAGTATTCTGCGCGCTGCCAACCTGAGCAAGAGCTTCAGGAAACGACCGATACTCAAGGATGTGTCGCTGCATGTCGAAAGCGGCGAAGTCGTTGGCCTGCTCGGCCCGAACGGTGCCGGCAAGACCACCTGCTTCTATATCATCGTCGGGCTGATCCCTCCTGATGGCGGCAGCATTACGCTCGACGACACGGATATTACCGACAAACCAATGCACGAGCGCGCCCGGCTCGGCGTCGGCTATTTGCCACAGGAGGCATCGGTGTTTCGCAAACTGAGCGTCGCCGATAAC
>CAZQXF010000264.1:0-1957 GCA_964596975.1 uncultured Thiotrichales bacterium
GCGGCGGCGCTTCCAGCCCACGGGAAAAGCCGATGACCTGAAACCGCTCACCCATTTCTGCCGGCAAGGTCAGTAATTTGATCTGCTTCGATAGCATCAGACGCTGACGTTCATCAGCCTTTTCCAGCGCCGTCTGATACAAGGTTTCCAGCCCGTTGGCCATCAAGAACCAGGCTTGTGTGGTATATCCAGCCAGCTCCAGTCCAGCCTCGATTCCCGCTTCGGCGACAGCAGTGAAATCGACGCTCGCGGTAATATCCTGCAATCCTGGAAGCCAGAAAGGATCTTCGAGCGCGCGCTGGCGGTAGTATCCAAGCAAGGTGCCCTCGCTGCGCTGCGGGTGATAATAGTCGGCGCGTGGATAGCCATAGTCGATCAACAGAATCAGCCCAGCCGCCAGGTGTTCGGACAGCATCGCCATCCATCCGGATAGTTGTGGATTGATTTCGGAATGATAGGGGCTGGGCCAGAGTCCGACATCCTGCGAACGACGCAACACCTCGACCCCCCCCCGCAGCTCGTCATCGGCCGGGCGTTCCCGCCATGAAAATCAGTTTTGCCCGAGCGTGACGCCACGTTCCATGACCCGGTCGGGGTATGCGGAAAAGCAGCTGACCGGCATGGCATCGAGCACCTCATTTGCGAGCACAACGCCATGGAGCTGCAATCCATCGAGCGTCTGCAACCAGCGCACCGAGCCAACCAGATGCGGCACTTTCTCTTCCAGTGTTGCGCGCTGACGCGCCATCAGCTCTGCACTGAGTTCAAGAATGTAGTAATGATCGGGCAGGCAATCGAGCTGCTCCAGTTGCAGCAGAATATCGGCCGCCATGATGCCCGAACCGGCACCCAGCTCCAACACACAGGCTGCTGATGCCTGCTGCTGCAATACCTCGGCACATTGGCGCGCCAGACAGGATGAAAACAGCGACGAGACCTCAGGCGCAGTGACGAAATCACCCGCGGCACCGAATTTCTGCCGACCGGCCACGTAGTACCCGAGCCCCGGCTCATACAAAGCCATTTCCATATAGCGGGCAAAACTGATCCAGCCACCGGCATCGTCGATCACCTCGGCAATGTGCGTCTGCAAGCGCTGGCTATGCGCTTGCTCTTGTTCATTTGGCTCGGGTAAGGTCAGGGACATCAGCAAGACTCGGTTTTTGGCCGGGCAAGACAATAGCAGAATGCAGTCATAGGAGTGAGTAATGACAGACACCACGAAAGTCGCCCTGGTTACGGGCTCAGCCCGCCGTATCGGTGCCCAGACCGTCAGCGTCTTGCATGATGCCGGTTTCAATGTCGTCATCCATTATCGACGCTCCGGCGAGGATGCGCGAGCACTGGAGGCGAAGCTCAATGCGCAACGCCCGGATTCCGCCACCACGGTACAGGCCGATCTGCTGGATATCCCCGCCCTGCCGCAGTTGGTTGCGAACGTCGTCGAACGCTGGGGACGACTCGACGTGATCGTCAACAATGCATCAGCGTTCTATCCCACCGAGATGGGTGAGATCACCGAAAAGGACTGGGATGTTCTGCTTGGCTCCAATCTGAAAGCCCCCCTGTTCCTATGCCAGGCGGCCGCCGATGAACTGCGCCGCAACGAGGGCTGCATCGTCAATATGGTGGACATTCACGCCGACCGGCCACTGAAGCATTACATGGTCTACTCCGTCGCCAAAGCAGGGCTGGTGGCACTGACCAAGTCACTGGCGCGCGAACTGGGGCCGGAAGTGCGTGCCAATGGCGTCGCACCCGGCGCAATCCTGTGGCCAGAGGAGCCTCACCATGACGCCAAACATCAGGAGATCATCGAGCGCACGGCGCTGAAACGCGAAGGCGAGCCTATGGATATTGCCCGCACGATCCGTTTTCTGGTGCTTGATGCTCCGTACATTACCGGGCAGATTATTGCCGTCGATGGGGGGAGAACTTTGTCCAACTGAACATCCAG
>CAZQXF010000264.1:1967-4178 GCA_964596975.1 uncultured Thiotrichales bacterium
GCCGGTCAGAAAATATTCCACACTCAGCCGGAAGCCATCGACAGTCAGGAGGATTTCCCGCTATAAACGCGGAGAAACATCAATAATAGCAAGGGAAAAATTCCCATGACACTCACCGAGACCCCCCGGGAGCAAAACAGCAATATCCTCAACTACGCTCGCGAGCTGACAGAACTGATCAAAAAAGGACATCTCAGCCATCGTGCCTCAGATGCCGAGTTACTGATCAAGCAACTGACGGATGAACTCGACGCCCATGTGGATGAGGAAAACGCCTATCTGCTGCCTTTTCTTTTCCAGCACCCGAATGAGCGCATCAGAGAGACAGCTCGCCGCTCAAAAAACAAGCTCAATGAGATCGTTCCGCAGATCAAGCAATGGAGCAATGCCTGGAGAGCCAGTCAGATCGAAAACCATCCCGACGCGTTTTTCGATGAAACACACCAGGTTTTCATGCGCCTGAAAGCCCATATCGACGACGAGAACACGCGTCTGTTCCCACTGGTAGAGCTGGAGAAATAGCGGTGGCTGGCGATCAGCCGCCGGGCATCCATTCCACTTTACGCGCAGGCTGCATCTCGTCGGCCTCGACTGCCGCCTGCCACATTTGCAGAAAGGTCTCGCCACGGCCCGGATAACGCATGTCGGGTTCGATTTCGGCCAGCGGCTGCAATACGAAGGCATAGCGTTCGATCTCGTCGCGCGGCAGCTTCAAGCCGGGACGATCGATGATCTCGTCACCATAGAGCAGCAGATCGATATCCAGCGTGCGCGGGGAAAATTTCGGGTCGTCGGGGTCGCGACCCTGGGCCTGCTCGATCTGCTTGAAGCAGGCATTGATCTCTTCCGGCGCCTTGTCACTGCGAAAAGCGGCCACCAGATTGTAGAACGGCTCGCCCTCGAAGCCGACCGCATCCGTCTCGTAGACCGACGACAGCCTCAGGATGCCGAAGCACTCCCACAGCGCATCGATACCCGCGCTGATGCTGCGCTTCCTGTCGATGTTGCTGCCAATACTGACGAATACTTCCGGCATCGCTGCTCCCGCGCTTGCGCCTGGTTAAGCGCCTGATTATACGGCCTGATCGGGCCGCTGGCCTCGTTCGATGCGAATCCCAACCGAACGGGAGCCACGCACCGCCCCAGGCTTGTGCAGCGTCAGCTTCACCCAATCGACATCGAACTCGTCGAGAATGATCCCGGCGACCTTTTCGGCGACCGTCTCTACCAGCAGAAACCGGCTGTCACCGACAAACTGGATAATCCGCTTCGACACTGCCTTGTAGTTGAGCGCATACTGGATATCGTCAGTCTCGGCGGCCTTGCGGATATCGGTGGCCATTTCGATATCGAATGCCAGGGTCTGCTTGATCTGCCGTTCCCAGTCATAGATACCAATGGTGGTATCGATACGCAGATCTTCGATAAATACTATGTCCATCTTTTGTCCCCATGCTTGTCGCCAACACTATAGTGGCTCCGCGACAGATTGCACCAGTTCTACCATGTGACCAGGTACCGCTTGTACCCCATACTCAGATCTGGTATGTTTCGCGCCCTTCGATGCAACCGGATTACTTTGGAGTCAGTCATGTCACGAATCTGTCAGGTGACAGGCAAGCGTCCTGCAGTGGGAAACAACGTCTCGCACGCTCACAACAAGACCAGGCGTCGCTTCCTGCCCAATCTGCATACCCACAAGTTCTGGGTTGAAAGCGAAAACCGCTGGGTGAAGCTGCGGCTGAGCACCAAGGGCATGCGCATTATCGACAAGAAAGGCATCGATGCCGTCCTTGCTGACATGCGCGCACGCGGCGAAAAGGTATAACGGAGAAGCATCATGGCAAAAGCAGCACGCGAAAAGATTCGTCTGGTATCCTCCGCCGGTACCGGTCATTTCTACACCACGACCAAGAACAAACGCAACATGCCTGAAAAGATGGAGATCAAGAAATACGATCCCGTCGTGCGCAAGCATGTGATGTACAAGGAAGCCAAGATCAAGTAGCTCTGCCTGTCTTGGACTTGTACGAAAAAAGCCGGCCATCAGGCCGGCTTTTTTGTGGGTATCCGTATGTTGGGGCTCGATTCAAACGTTGAGACACGGTAACTACTCAGCTCACCACTGGAATGCGCCATCTCTGCGTCGCCTACAAGGATGTAGGTGAGGGGCGTGAGCAGGATGCGGAAGCTTTGGGAAATGGTCATTTA
>CAZQXF010000265.1:0-4162 GCA_964596975.1 uncultured Thiotrichales bacterium
GAATGCTGGCAACCAGCGTTTGGTAGGGAATGCCTTCCGCTAAGGCCTTCTTCTGTAGTTAGTAGTAGTTAGGGTCAGGCTTGCGTTATTGTGTTTACGCTTATCTACGCCAGCCATCCCTTCCGGATACAGCAGGCCAAACCGGGGGGATAATTGATTGATTTGCGCAAAAACGCAAGCCTGACCCCGCTATTGTTGGTTATCGATCCGCAGATGGAACCCATGCCGATCCACGAAGAGGCACTTGCGACTGGGCTGTGGTTATGAGCAAGGAAACGTTGCTGCTAGCCCATAGCAGTCGCTAGCTGCTAGCCGCCAGCCTTTCAGCAAAGGCGCGAACCCGTTCCCAATCAGTATATTCAACCACGGTATCCTTGGCCGTCGGGCCTTTGGTCATCCACATGATGAAGCGGATGATCTGGCGATCACGCCAGCTGATGCTGGGGTAGTCGAGGCGTCCTGCGAACACTTCGAGGTGGTTGGGTTTCCATTCGGTCTGCTGCAGGAACTTCTGCATGTAGGGGTTGGTGTCTGGCTGGTTCTTGTGCGGCTTGCGGGCAACGATGTTGACGGTGAAGAAGGCGCTCTCTTTCTGTTCCAGCAGGGCGAGGTTGCGTTCGATGAAGCCGAATACCTCGGGCTGGTGTTTGCCGTAGCGGATGCTGGCGCCGAGGATGATTTTGTCGTAGGGCGTCAGGTCGATGTCGCCATTGTCCTTGAGCGGCCGCAGATCGACTTCGTGGCCATGGGCACCAATGCTGCTGGCGATCTGGCTGCAGATGGTGCGGGTGTGACCGTCGGTGGTGGAGTAGATGATCAGGAATCGGGACATGGCCAGTGCTAGGGTGCTGAATTCGGGAGACGGATTGTAGCCTGAATTCAGTATCGAATGGGCACTTCACAGTGCGGGGTGTGGGGATGTTTTCGAGAGCGCTGACGCCGTCATTTCCGTTATGTGCTGCCCATCGGCAATCCCTGTGCGCACCTTGGCGGCGCACACCCTACGGCGTGGGTTGCCCGCTGGGGGGCGATGCCCGCGAGCTTGCCGAAGTTGCTGAACACAGTAGGGTGTGCGCGCGACGAGCGTGCGCACCATTGCTGCTAAGCAATGCGGCCTACAACGGCCACAGCTGGATGCCGGTGGCGAAGAAATAGATGGCGAGTACGAAGCCGATGACAGCGGCGATGCTGTTGATCGAGGGGCGGCAGTTTCGCCAGTCGGCCTTGCAGCCGATGAAGGCGGCAATGGCGCTGGTGATGAAACCCAGCTCGCAGATCGCGAGCCGGGCCAGCAATGGCAGAAACGGTTCCCCGTTGGGTGATTTTGCGGCGCCGATGAGCAGCAGCACGAACAGGCCAAACCCTGTCAGCGTGAGTAACAGCGCGGGGGTAAACTTTTTCGCATTCTGCTCCGGGACACTGCAGCTTGTCGTCATTGCTCTATTCCGATGGGTTTAACGTGGTAGTTCGGATGCCCCCATAAGGAACTCATCGACGGCACGTGCGCACTGACGCCCTTCGCGAATCGCCCATACGACCAGTGACTGGCCGCGGCGCATGTCGCCGGCGGCGAAGACGCCCTCGATAGAGGTTTGGTACGCGTTATTGCCTTCGGTGCTGCCTTTGACGTTGCCGCGTGGGTCGAGTTCCACGCCCAGCTCTTCGAGCATGCCTTCATGCACCGGGTGGACGAATCCCATGGCCAGTGTGACGAGTTCGGCGTCGAGTACGAATTCGGAACCTTCGACCTCGCTCATTTGCCAGCGGCCCTGGGCATCCTTGTTCCACTCAACATTAACGCATTTCACACCGGAAACTTTCCCGTTTTTGCCGAGAAATTCCTTGGTGGCCACCGAGAACAGCCGCGTACAGCCCTCTTCCTGCGAGGTGGAGGTGCGCAGCTTGTTGGGCCAGTCGGGCCAGGTTGTCAGCTTGTCTTCCTTCTCTGGCGGCTGCGGCAGGATCTCGATCTGGGTGACCGATTTCGCGCCCTGACGGATGCTGGTGCCGATACAGTCGGAACCGGTATCACCGCCGCCGATGACGACGACATTCTTGTCCTGCGCGCTGATGGCGAGTTCCTTTTCGATGCCCTGCACCACCTTGGTGTTGCTGCGCAGGAAGTCCATGGCGAAGTGCACGCCGTCCAGGTCACGCCCCGGCACGGGCAGATCGCGTGGTTTTTCCGAGCCGCCGGTCAGCACCACGGCATCGTAGCGATCGAGTAGTGCCTTGGCGGGAATATCGACACCGACATGTGTATGCGTCTTGAATTTCACGCCTTCGGCCATCATCTGGCTGACGCGGCGGTCGATGATCGACTTTTCCAGCTTGAAGTCGGGGATGCCGAAGCGCATCAGCCCGCCAATGCGTTCCTGCCGCTCGAACACGGTCACCTCGTGCCCCACGCGCGCAAGCTGCTGGGCGGCCGCCATGCCTGCCGGGCCGGAGCCGACCACAGCGACGCTTTTGTGGGTGGCGCGTTGCGGAATATCGGGCTCGACCCAGCCTTCTTCCCAGGCCTTGTCGATAATCGCGCATTCGATCGACTTGATCGTGACCGGCTCGTCTTCCAGGTTCAGCGTGCAGGACTCCTGGCACGGCGCCGGGCAGATCCGCCCGGTGATCTCCGGGAAGTTGTTGGTCGAATGCAGCACGCCCAGCGCGTCCTGCCAGTCGCCGTGATAGACCAGATCGTTCCAGTCCGGAATGATGTTGTTGACCGGGCAACCCTGGTGGCAAAACGGAATACCACAGTCCATGCAGCGCGCACCCTGAGCGGCAAGCTCTTCCTGCGACATCGGGATGACGAACTCGTGGAAATGACGGATGCGGTCGGCAACGGGCTTGTAGCCACGGTCTTTGCGAGGAATCTCGAGAAATCCGGTTGGTTTACCCATTGTTTACTGGCCTCCTTCTGCGGCTTGAACCGTTTCTTGTTGCTGCTGCATCTCCAGCAGGGCGCGGCGGTATTCCACCGGCATGACCTTGACGAACTTCGGCAGGTATTCCGCCCAGTTGTCGAGAATCCGGCGCGCCACATCGCTATTGGTGTAGTGCAGGTGTTTCTCGATCAGCTGTTTCAGGCGGATGGCATCGAAGCGCGTCATGTCGTGGCTGACATCGACCATGCCGTGGGTTTCCAGATCGCCGCCCAGATGCGCCAGCTCTTCCAGTGCCTCGTCTTCTTCGGCAATCGGTTCGAGTGATACCTGCGCCATATTGCAGAGCTGGTCGAAATTGCCTGCGTCGTCGAGCACATAGGCGATACCGCCCGACATGCCCGCCGCGAAGTTGCGGCCGGTGGGGCCGAGCACGACGACGATGCCGCCGGTCATGTATTCACAGCCATGATCGCCAACGCCTTCGATGACTGCGGTTGCGCCCGAGTTACGAACGCCAAAACGCTCGCCACCGACGCCGCGGAAGAAACACTCGCCGCTGATCGCGCCATACAGCACGGTGTTGCCGACGATGATGTTCTCTTCGGCCCTGTCGATACCGCAAACGGCCGGCGGGTAGATGATGATGCGGCCGCCAGACAGGCCCTTGCCGACATAGTCGTTGCCTTCACCTTCCAGCTCGATGGTGACGCCATGCGCCAGCCATGCGCCGAGCGATTGTCCGGCGGTGCCGCTGGCCTTGATGTGAATGCAGTCGTCCGGCAACCCTTCGAGGCCGTGCAGGCGCGCTACCTCACCCGACAGCAGCGTGCCGAAGGTGCGGTTGGTGTTCTTGATTGGCGTCTCGATCTGCACCGGCTGACGGTTTTCCAGCGCCGCCTTGGCCTGGCGGATCATCTCATGATCCAGTGCCTTGTCGACGCCGTGATCCTGCGTTTCGCAATTGAACATCGCGGTGTCTTCCGGCAGCTCGGGGCGATGGAAGATCTTGCTGAAATCCAGCCCCTGCGCCTTCCAGTGTTCCAGGGCACGGCGCTTTTCCAGCTTGTCGGAACGGCCGATCATCTCGTTCACGGTGCGGAAGCCGAGCTTGGCCATCAGCTCGCGCATCTCCTCGGCGACCATGAAGAAGTAGTTGACCACATGCTCGGGCTTGCCGGTGAAGCGCTTGCGCAGTACCGGGTCCTGCGTGGCGATGCCGACGGGGCAGGTGTTGAGATGACATTTGCGCATCATCAGGCAGCCTTCGACGATCAGCG